>CAZDNY010000001.1:0-19873 GCA_964506885.1 uncultured Hyphomicrobiaceae bacterium
TGGTAGAACAGCCGCCGGTTCATCGCGTTGCCGGCATAGACGTTTTCCGAGATCGTGAACTGCATGAAGTCGCGCGGAGCGATGATCTCGACCTTGCCTTCGGCGACGTCCTCGGGCGTGGTTATGCCCAAGACGCCGCCCCAGTGGTCTCCGTGGGTGTGGGAATAGATCACCGCCTTCAGCGGCAGGCCTTCGCCCACATGTTCCTGGAACAGCTTCCACGCAGCGCGGGCAGTCTCGGTCATGGTCAGCGGGTCAAAGGCGATCCAGCCGGTCTTGCCGCGGACAAAAGTGATGTCCGACAGGTCGAACCCGCGCACCTGGTAGATGCCGGGAACGACCTCGTATAGGCCCCAGTTGTTGTTCAGCCGCGCGATCCGGGTCATCGACGGATGGATGCTGTCGAAGTCTTCGGTGCCGTTCAGAAAATCGTACTCCGAGATGTCGAAGGCGACGTTACCGGCGTCGGCCATGATCTGCCGGTCCGGCATCTCGGCGATGAGACCCCGCTTCTGTTCGTCGATGTCGCGGGTGTCGTCGAAGGGCAGTGTCTTCTTGGAGTCGGCCAGCACCTTCATCGTATGTTCGGAAGGCGCCTTGCCCTTTGGGTGGAAATGGCCTTCGAGCGGTACACGCGCCTTCTGGGCGAAGGCAGGGCTTTCGCCGAACAGGTTGCCTCCCAGCGTGAAGGCGGCGCCGACTGCAGGGATGGTAGTGAGGACTTGGCGTCTGGTCGTCATTAGGACCGCTCCAATAAACCTGCTAGGACAAATGGAAGGCGCTTACCCAGTTTTATCCACCGAGCTTGTCACGCTTTCGCAAATCATGTTGATTTTTTGCTGTGCACCGCATTGGCAAAACCGCAATCGGACGATCTTTTGACGGCCTAATTGCTGGCGAAAATATGAATGCAACTTAGTCACCGAATTAAGGGATGATTTGCATGATGCATTGCACGCTCCTTGTCGGCGACCAGGAGAATTGAAGGCTTGTGGCCCGAGCACCCGAATATTAGAGAGGTGCTGCAGCAGAGATTGCGTCAAATGCAACACTATCAGCATACTCTTGCCCAACTGCGCAGCCTGTCGTCGACGGGCTGGCTTTCAAATGAGCCTTTGGCCTTTCAGGCTCGCATAGCGAATGCTGGGCGTTGGGTCGTGTTGACGCGCGGCAAGCTCCTATATGCCGTCGGCGATGAGCCAACGGCGATCTTCGGACTGGAGCAAGGTCAGCTCGACATCTCGATCCCTATTAGCGAAGACGAGCAAGTGACGGTTCACCGAACCACTCCCGGCTTCTGGATTGGAGATGGAGCCCTGCTTGCCCAGGTGCCCCGCCAGCTCACGGTAACGGCTGCTGTCGACAGCCGACTGTTCAAAGTCCCCGCTGGAGCAATCCATAAGATTCTCGCGGAGCATCCGGAAGACTGGAGCTGCTTTTACAGGCTCGCTGCCTTGAACGCGACGCTTTGCGTCCATGTGCTGGCCGAGACGCTCGCGCTTCCACCTCGCGCCCGCTTCGCGAGGACGTTATTGCGGATGATCTCTGACGACGGACGGATTCGGGTCACGCAGGAAGAGCTCGGGCGCATGGTAGGAATGAGCCGGGCCGCTTTTCGTCGGGCCTTCAGGGCGTTGATCGAGGCGGGCATTATTGAAACCGAATACGGCTACCTGCGGGTCCGAGATCTTTCGGCGCTGAAAAAGGCTGCGGAACACCACTGAAGCAGGTCAAGTATCCGGGCCAAGGTCTGCATCGGCATTCGCGCATTCTGCGAGGATTGCGACGTTTGTGACAGTCCTCTTCTTCAAATTGTCTAGTCTGACGCTTTGGAGAGCTTGAAGAGAGACTGCCGTGATTCAGGTGTGACGCTCTATTGAGCGTGTCCTCAGCGGGCCTGACCAAGCGTCAATGGGAGGTGTTCCGTAATCATGCAGGTTTCAGCTGTCGCCGCTGATAAAATCGCGGATCACAGAGGCTGGTTTATGGCCTTGGGTATCGCCTTGATTGTCCTCGGGACCGCAGCCCTTATGTTTCCGGTCTACGGCAGCTTGGTAGGCGCTCGAATTTTCGGGTGGATCATGCTCTTCAGCGGCATTGCAACCGCAGCTCATGCATTTCGTGCGCGTGGGTGGGGCGGCGTGCTGCTGCAAATGCTGATTGCCATTGCCTACGGCGTCGGAGGGATGTGGTTGATCGCGCATCCTGTGGCGGGTGTCGCGACGTTGACGCTGGTATTGATCGCGGTGCTCTTGGTGCAAGGCGTTCTGTCCACCATCGAAGCGTTTCAAGTGCGGCCGGCCAAAGGCTGGGGCTGGATGCTGGTCAGCGGATTGATGTCCTTGCTGGTCGCGCTCATGATCAAGTTGGAGCTTCCCGGTTCCGCCCTTTGGGCGATCGGCCTGTGGCTCGGCGTGGGTCTCGCAATCAACGGATGGTCATTTGTCGCTCTGGCACTGAACGCGCCCAAAAGGACAGCTTGAATATCTCCAGCGCGGATCGCATGCGGGGCCGGCGCCCAAATCGATCGCCACACTGCTTCCGCTCAGGTGATCATTCGCCCACCTGTACCGGAGGGAGTGATGTCTCACGGCATCTGAGCTGGATGGCTATTGTGCATTGACCCTCGAACCCTCCGAGGGCACGCGACGGCTTCCATAAGACTGATGTCCTGAAACAGGGTCTCGTCATTGAAGCGACGCTGCGGTTCTGAATGCTTGCATTTGGGCAGCGACATCTCTCAATCAGTATCTTGCGCGATAAGTCCTCATAATTGAGTCACTACGCATTCCGCTTCGCGAAGCTTCGACTTGTTTGCCGCGCGCGGCTACTTCAATTCGGATGAACGAATAATTTTTTCGAGAAGACTGCGACGTCTGACGCAGTTGCTCCTTGGGGTTTGCCTGATTGTGTCCACTAGACCTTCCCCGATCCGCTCGAGTTCGACCTGATCGAGGAAGCTCATGAGGGCGAGACACAGCCTTTTCGGCAACAAGGAGTCCAGTCACATGCGTATTCCGTTCACAACTCTCGTCACAGCAGCCGTTCTAACGGCTCTGCCTCTTGCAGCGCAGGCGCAGACTTCACCAAAAGGGCCGCCCAAGACGATGGGTGATGAAGGTAAGCTCCCGGCGACCGGCAATGTTGGCGGACATGTACCGGACATGGGCGCGACTGAACGCCCTGCTTCTTCAGGAGCGGGTTCCACCTCGCCCAAGGGACCGTCGAAGACGATGGGAGACACGGGCAAGCTTCCGGCAACCGGAGCAGTCAGTGGCGAAGTGCCCAAAATGAACCCCGGTAAATAGCCCTTGGCTTCGGCCATCCCCTCGTTTGATTTGCGGTGTGACCGACGGTCTGTATCGAACGACAACCATTGACACGCAGCAGAAATGCTTGGCTGCCGCTCGGGGTTGCGTTGGCGTAGGGGTACCACCATTCAGCCACAGGGATATTCAGCTCCGGCAATCGGACACGTCCGATTGCCAAAACGATTGGGAAAAGCCCCTTGCAGCGCGCCTTGAGGATATCGAAAGCATTCGCATACGTGGCGGCCATCGCAGTGACAGGCGCGTTCGCCGCAGAACAGGTGCGAAGCCAGGAAGCCCGCCTGATGGCGGGTACATTGACCTGCACCGGCAGTGGAAGTGTTGGTCTGATCCTTGGATCGAGCCAGCGCCTGTCATGCGTATTTGAGCGGGTCAAGAACGGTGCCAGGACGAGATATGACGGCAGGATTACGAAAATTGGCCTGTCGCTTGGCGTGACGGGACGGAATGTGATGATCTGGACGGTTCTGGCATCTTCTGACAATCCTTCCGGGAGTGCCTTGGCTGGACGATATGCGGGCGCCTCGGCCAATGCCGCCCTAGGTGTTGGCGTGGGAGCGAACGCGCTCATCGGTGGCTCGCGGAATTCTGTCGTGCTTCAGCCCTTGAGCGTGCAAGCCCAGACCGGCGTAAATATTGCGGCCGGGGTAGCTGGATTGACGCTCACACAAAGAAATTGACAGCAGATTGCTGCGTTTGAGTTCGCAGCCGCCGTTGCATTCAATTGCTGTTCGTAGGCACAGCGCGGTCACACGCCGATGAGGTTGGCTAACGGGGTGTGCGACCGGCAAGAAACAATCCCGGCTGGCATGCATTCGCGGAAACTTTTCGTGCCCACGGCAGGAGCATTTCCTATGAAGCGAATCCTAATGGCCAGCGACCTTTCTGCCCGATCGGACCGAGCGCTGCAGCGAGCGGTGTCACTGGCTGACGAATTAGGAGCAGAGCTTGAAATCGTTACAGTATCGGAAGACAAGCTGGCCGAAACCGCGACCGTCGAAGCCAAGCCCGGTGCCGATGAGGCCCTTGCCAAACAATTGGCTGCTGTGGCGGCAGAGGCGCGCGCCAACATTTCTCAACGCGTGATTGCCGGCGTCGATTACGAGGACATAATTCAAAGATCCAACATCATACTAGCGGACCTTGTCATTCTTGGCACGCATCGCCGGACGAAGCGGGAGCTATTCCGGGAAATGACCGCGGCGCTCGTTTTGCGCCACGGGAACATTCCGGTGCTCGTCGTCAAGAATCCAGTGATTGGTCCGTACCGCCACGTCCTGGTGCCAACAGACCTCTCGGCCCACGCCGAGGCCGCTACGAGGATCTCGGCAAGCCTCGCTCCCCAGGGCAAGGTTTCCCTTCTGCATGTCGTCCATCGTCCATTTAAGTCCTTTCTCAGCCGGCGGGATCAAAATTCACTCATGGCGGATAATCGCGAACAGGCGAATGAAAAGCTTGGCGACTTGATTTCTCGGTTGTCAGCCGAACTCGCAGATCGCGCACCGCAGTTCGAGGTCAATTTCCTGGAGGGAGATATCCTTGGATCCATCAACGCAGCGGTGGCGAAGCTCAATCCAGATCTTCTCGCGGTCGGTACGCACGGGCGAAGTGGCTTTGCGCATGCTGTCATAGGCAGTATCGCCGAACAGCTTCTGTGTGACGCCTCTGTCGATATCCTGGCGGCCAAAGCATGGTCCTAGCCGTAGTCTCCTTTGGAGCCGTCCGGCAACAGCGCTCCCGGTCAACCAGTCAAACCAGTAGAGGTTGCTGACCGTTGGAGCATCGATTGCAAGGCTGGGTGCCATTGCAGGATCGCGAACGCGAGGGGCTTTGGCAATCTCATTGACGAGGTTCACTTCGGCTCCGCGGTACCACGTAGCCGAGTTATGTCGAGCACTTCGCGACGCGGGTATCGATCTTAATGCGCCGTAGCCGAGTTGGCGGCCGAGGCAATTGATTTATGTCTCGCATTTTTCAAGAAATTGGCGCGACGAAGCTGACATGCGCGGTTCACACGATGCCGAGTTTATGCTAAAAAGGCATCATATACTTATCCTGTATTTGAGTGTGTGATGTCTGAGTTGCTTGCGTTAGACGCCAGATCAAAGCCGCGCCAATCAGAAAGTCCATCCAGCCAAGACGAGGCAGCACGGGAACGCATGGACCCCGTCGCGTCTTTTGGCGAGGTTTTGGACATTGGCTTTGACGAGTTCATCTTCCGTACGGATGATCCCAAAACCCATGTCTATCGCCTGGAGTCAGGCATCGTATTCCTCTGTGCCCAGCCTCACGACCAGCCAATAGACATTGTATGCCCTGGCAACTATCTGGGACTGGGTTTCCTCAAAAAGCACATTCACTCTGCACGCGTGGTTCTCAGGAGTTGTGTGCGGGCAATTCCTTTGGACAAGCTCCCGCAACTCATCGCGTGCGATCCCGACATCAAGAACCAGTTGGATGCGGCGACAGAGCGTGAGTTCAACGCTCGTCGCGCGGCGTTGGTTTCCACCGTACCTGACAGCGCTCTAAATCGTGTTGCAGGTTTTCTCGTGGCCGTATCGCGTCTTAACGCGCGCGAGGGACGTGACCCGCGTGTTGTTGATGACGGACTGGCATGTGGTGCAGTTGCAGATTGGCTTTCAATGGATATCACGACACTGGCAAGCCAGCTGGTTGAGCTCCGCAAGCGTGGCCTCATCAATCACTGTGAGCGAGGCGGCCTGTATCTGGCCAACATCCCTGGGCTTGAGGCTGTATATTTGGAAACCAAGCGCGCGCCATCTTTCGCTTAGGTGCAGCGCGATCCTTGCAGCCTAGGGTCTGGCCTCTTTACGTGCCCAATCAGGATTCCGAAATCAGCTGGTTCATAATTCCCTCGCGTCTAGGCGACGAGCAAGCCGACCTATCGATGATCAATGATGTCGATCTCGCCACGGGACCAACTAAATCTCTAATAAATCGCAGGGTGGCGCAGGCTATAGATACTGTGGTCTGAACCCGTCGAGCGATCATGCGTCAGCCCTGTGCTCGCCAGCAGCTGATCGAACTGTCGCTGAAAGCTCCGCAATTGTATGCAAAGAAAGGCCATGTCGAAGGCGACACGATCGGTAAATGGACGATGGCCGGTCGCCGCATTTGGATGGCCGCATTTGACCCAAGGCAACGACTCAGATCGTGCTTGAATTGCAGATGTCGCTGGCCGAACAGACGCGGATAGGCATTCAATATGACACTTGGCTACGACGTCGCTTTCGTCTTCGCATTGATTGCTATCGCAGGCGTTCTCATGGCGAGCAATCGAGTACGCTTCGACTTCATCTCTCTCCTGGTGGTGATCACCTTGATCCTCAGCGGGATTCTTACAGTCCGCGAGGCGCTCTCGGGGTTCGGAAGCTCGGTCGTGATTATGGTCGCCTCGCTTCTCGTTGTCGGTGAGATGCTAGAGCGTACCGGCGTAGCCCGTAATGTCGGAGACTGGATCCTGAGGAAGGGCGGCTCGAATGAATCTCGACTGCTCGTTCTAATAATGGTCGGCGCGGCAGGACTGGGCAGTGCAATGAGTTCCACCGCCGTTGTCGCGATATTCATCCCGATTATCCTGAGAATCTCGCGCGAAACAGGATTCCCAGGTTCTCGAATGCTGATGCCCATGGCGTATGCGGCACTGATCAGCGGCATGCTGACGCTGATCGCGACGCCGCCCAATCTAGTCGTCAGTGGCGAACTTGCGGCCCACGGATTTAAACCACTCGGCTTCTTCAGCTTCACACCAATCGGTCTTGCAATTCTGGTTGCCGCGATCGCCTATATCCTTTTGGTCGGCCGCTACCTCCTGCAGTCCGACACCAAAGGCACTGAATCAGATAGGAAGCATCGTCCGCTTGCGGATATCTGGGCGGAGTTCCGCGTGGACGAGCAAGTCGATGCGGTAAGCGTCGGCAAGGGCTCCCGGCTGGTTGGTCGCACCGTTTCGGATGCCGGCCTGGAAGCGTCCTATGGGGTTCGCCTGCTGGCACGCATCCGGACGGGAAAGGATGGGCAGGAACATCTGTCAACCGTTGCCGAAGGCATGCAGTTGCAGGCAGGTGATATCATTGTCCTGACAGGTGATCCCAAGACACACGATGCGCTCATCGTCGAAAATGATCTCTCGCGGGTTGATAACTTCGACGAGAAGCTAGCCCGATGGCTTTGGGACCTCGGAGCGGCAAGCGTCATCGTTCATCCGGAGTCCGGCCTCGTTGGCAAAACCGTCGCCCAAGCTGAATTCCACGCACGCTATGATCTCGAGGTCGTCGGGCTTCGAAGCGCTGGCCGGCCAGTCGCCAACTTTCGGAACGCGCGCTTGGCCCCCGGAGACCGGCTCCTTGTTGTCGGCGGCTGGCAAAAGATCGCACACCTAGCCGACCAGACTCATGATTTCGTTGCCCTGGAAATGCCCGCGGAGCATCGCGAATTGGCGCCCGCGCGTCACAAAGCGCCAATTGCGCTGGCGATTGTCGGTCTGATGGTACTCGCGAGTATTTTGAATATTGCGCCGCTTGTTGTCATCGTTCTGCTTGCGGCAATTGCAGCGATCGTAGCTGGCTGCTTGACCGCGGACGAGGCTTACAGGTCGATCCATTGGAGTAGCATAGTCCTTGTCGCAGGCATGCTCCCCCTGGCGGATGCATTAGAGTCGACCGGTGGCTCGCGCTTCATCGTGGATGCGCTTCTCAACACAGCTGGTGAGGCAGATCCGCGCTTGGTGATGAGCATTCTGTTCTTCCTGACGGCAGGTCTCGGTCTGGTGCTGTCGAACACCGCATCAGCCGTCCTCGTTGCCCCGATTGCCTTGAACGCAGCGGAGGCTCTCGGGCTATCCCCCTACCCCTTCGCAGTAGCCGTGCTGATTGCGGCATCGGCTGCATTTTCGACGCCAGTCTCCACACCCGTTGTCACGCTTGTCGTAGCGCCAGGCCGCTATCGTTTCATGGATTTCGTTAAGGTCGGCGTGCCGTTGCTGATGATAACTTACGCCGTGACGGTAGCTCTGGCGCCTGTCATCTTCCCATTTGGTGCGCCCTGATAATCAAGTGGTGGCCCAGTTGTGCCGGTGATCGACCGGTGACAGGCTCTTGGCGATTCCGCGATGAATGCCTTGATGAGCGCTGGACCTTGAAAGAGTTCATACAAGCTCTTGGGTAGCCGAAGGCGGCAGCTTGCAGGGCAAGCTCGATCGAGCGGACTCACGTTCCAATCGGCCCGCCGTCCTCCCTGCGGATCGCCACGGTAGCCGAGCGCGGCCGCCCGCCCGGCTCGAAATCGGGCCAGTTCGAGTACCTAGTCGGTTCGGCCGGGTCGCTGTGCAGGTTCGGTACCTCGAGGCCGTCGCTGCGAGGCGTGAGGGGCTCACCCGGGTGCTGGATGTTGACAAACATCGTGCATCCGTCCGGAGTAAGCGCGAGACCGGTAATCTCGCAGCCAACCGGGCCGGTCAGGAAGCGCCGTACCTCGCCGGTGGCGGGGATACAGGCTAGCATTTGGTTGTTGCCAAGACGCTGCATTTCGCCCCTGCCTGTTTCGTCCGATGTGATGTCGGTCTGGATCCACAGCACGCCTCGCGCGTCCAGTGTCAGCCCGTCCGGGCAGGCGAAGATGTCGCCGCGGATGTTGCCGCGCGCCTCCGGCCGCTCGTTGGCCGGGTCGCCGGCCAGCAGCAGGTGTCGCCAGGAGAACGTGGTCGCGTCGAAGTCCTCGTCCTCGGTCCACTGGATGATGTGGCCCATGGTGTTGTTGGCACGCGGGTTGGCAGCGTCCACGTCCGCGTTGCCTGGCCAGCCCCGCCGGGTGTTATTCGTCAGCGTGCAATAGACGGCGCGTGTGACCTGGTCGATCGCGATCCACTCCGGCCGGTCCATCTTGGTGGCGCCGAGCACGTCGCTCGCCTGGCGGCTGCGGATCAGTACCGTCGCCTGGTCCGGGAAGCCGCCGTCAGCCGTCAATGGCCCCTGGCCCTGCACCAACGGCAGCCAGCGGCCCGTTCCATCCGCATCGAAGCGTGCGACGTACAGCGTCCCGTGATCGAGCAGCGTGGCATTGGCTTTTGCGCCGCCCGGAGCGATCCGGTCGCGGCTGATGAATTTGTAGATGTACTCGAAGCGCGCGTCCTCGCCTGAGTAGACGACCGCGCGTCCGTCACGAGTCGTCGCGACCCAGGCACCCTCGTGCGCACCGCGCCCGAGGGCGGTGCGCTTCACGGGGGCGCTCGCTGGATCGAACGGGTCGACCTCGACGATCCAGCCGAACCGGTGGAATTCGTTCGGATGCCGCTTGGTATCGAAGCGCGGATCGTGTTCGCCCCAACGGGAGAGGCCGGTTCGAAGCAGGCCCCAGCGGCGCTGGTCGGCATCCCGTAGGTCCGGGCCGTCGAAGTAGAAAGCCCAATTCTCCTCTGCGCTCAGATAGGTTCCCCAGGGCGTCATGCCACTGCCGCAGTTGTTGAGCGTGCCGAGCACGGTGCGCCCGAAGGGATCGTCTGCCGTTTTCATCAGCGCATGCCCGGCCGCGGGACCGCTGACGGCGATCGGCGTGCGCGCCGTGTAGCGACGGGCGTAGTTCGACGGGCGCACCATCTGCCATCGGCCGTCCCTGTACGCGACCTCGATCACCGCCACCCCGTGCGCCGCCTGGGCCTTCTGCACCTTCTCCGCGGTCCAATTGGCCTTGCCGTCGGGAAACAGGAGACCGTCGTCGGTATACTCGTGGTTCATCACCAACAGCCCGTGCGTGCTGCTGCCGTCGATCGGGTAGTAATGGATGCCATCGTGGTGCATTCCCATCTGGACCGCCTGGTCGGCAGCGCTGTTGCTCGCGTCCCACCGGAAAGCTGGCATGTTCCCCAACACGCCGACTGGCTCGCCCCAGGCGGCGAAGGCTGCCGCTTCGTAACCTTCGGGCACGATCACCGCGTCCTTCTCGCTCACCGGCACGGACTTGAAGCCGATCAGCGGCACGTCATCGGCGGTAGCGGCATGTCCGACCAGCCATGGTGCAAGGGCGCCTGCCGTCAGCGCGCCGATGCCGCCCAATACGATAATACGGCGTGCCGGGTCCGAGACTTCGTGGATGGACGGGTTGGCGCTGCGGTTGCTGTCTTCCATCAAGTCGAAATCTTTGGCCATCGATCGACTTCCCCTTGACGTTCCGCGCTTATCTGTCGCCACCCCGATGTCTGCGTCGGTTCCCGCAGGACCGAAAGCGCAGCCGTGGTTGCTGCCGTCCTGGCCCGAGGGAACTGCCCGCGCCGTTCCGCATCCTTGCGCCGCTACTCACTCTGGGATCATGGCGCTGATGTCCCCTTCGAACGGTTCAGCGACAGGCGGCTCGCTCCGGCCCTTCGTGCCCGGCATGATCTCGAAACGCGGATCGAAATCGACCATCATTGCTGCGAGTTTCCCAAGTATGGTGAGATCGCCCGCAGTCGTCGCCCGGCCGTCAGCGAGCAGCGCTTCGAACGTAGCCTCGCCGGACATGACTTTCTCGAGATCCGAGCGGTTCACCGTCAGCGTCAGGTCGGCGTTCTCGGCCTGGTAGCCTGCGAGGTTGTTGAGCGTCGCGTTCGACAACTCGATCAGGAACTTCTCCCCATTGTCCGGCGTGACGAGGTTCATGGTGAAGCTCAGGCCCGCGGCCTTGCCGGGATCCATTTTGATGCCCAGGAAGTTCAGGAACAGCTCGGTCGACATGGCGCGAACCACGTCGGGGCTCGCGCTCACCACCGCGCCTTGCGGGATGCCCGAGCGCAGCTCGTAGGCCGCTGCGAGGTAGGAATTGCGATGCCCGCCACATTCGGACTGGTAGCCGAGTTGCTCGAAGATGTCAGCCAGCAGGTCCTTGCCAGCCGCGTTTTCCGGCTCGGCCTGGACGAGCTTGTTCACGATCTCCATCGCCAGCAGGTAGTTGCCCGCGTTGAACAGTTCCTGCCCGCGCGCGATGATCCGCTCGGCCCCGCCCATCATCTCGACGTAGACCGGCGCCGAATCCTCCGGCGACAGGGGCACGAGGTTTGCCGGATTGCAATCCCAGAAGCCGAGGAAGCGCTGCACCACGGCGCGGGCATTGTGTGTGACATGCCCGTGATAGCCACGGACGAACCAGGTGTCCTCGAGCGACTTCGGGAGTTGGTAGACGTTGTGGATCTGGTTGATGGTCACGCCCTGGTTGGCGTGGTGCAGGGCCTGGTTGTTGAGGTTGGCATAGATGTCGCGGTGCGCCCGGATCACCTCGGCCACGCGCTCCTTCCCGAAGCGCGGCCAGTTGTGCCCCGCGCACATGACCTCCGTTTCAGGTCCGAAACGCTGAAGCGTCTCGTTCAGCGACTTCGACCAGGCAAGCGCGTCGCGCACCTGTGCCCCCCGCAACGTATAGAGGTTGTGCAGTGTCGCGAAGATCATATCGGCGATGAACAGCACCTTCAGGTCGGGGAAGAAGACGTTCATGGTGCGAGGCGATTCGGTGTTCGGGGCGTTCTGGAAAACAATGCGAACGCCGTCGATCTCTGCCTCGTCGAACTTGGCCGAGATGAGGCGATTGGGTGCGATGAGGCCGGTGGCCCCTGCGGGAACCTCGTGCGCCGGGCCGACCCCCACGAAGCCGTGCGGGCTCGGTGGCAGCAGGATGCCGTACTGGTAGAACAGCCGCCGATTCATCGCGTTGCCGGCGAACACGTTTTCGGAGACCGCGAAGTCGAGGAAGCCCTCCGGCGCGATGATCTCGATCCGGCCGGAGGCGATGCCGTCGGGATCGAGAGGCAGGCCGCGCACGCCGCCCCAGTGATCGATATGCGTGTGGCTATAGATCACCGCTGACACGGGTAGCCCCTCGCCCACATGGGCTTGCAACAGCTGCCACGAGGCGCGCGCCGACTCGGTCGTCGTGATCGGATCGACCACGATCCAGCCGGTTTTCCCGCGCACGAACGTCAGGTTCGCAAGGTCGAGCCCGCGGGTCTGATAGACGCCCGGCGCAACCTCGTAGAGGCCGTAATTGTTGTTGAGCCGCGCAATGCGCTGCAGCGAGGGGTGGACGCTGTCGAATGGCTCCTTCTGGTCGAGGAACTTGAACTTCGCCATGTCCAGGGCGACGTTGCCTGCATCGGCCATGATCTGCAGGTCCGGCAGGGGCGCAATGAAGCCGCGCGACCATTCCTCGAGGTCACTCTCGTCAGAAAAGGGCAGGCTCGCGCGGGCCTCCTCGAGCAGGCGCACGGTGTGCACCGAGGGCGCCTTGCCCTTTGGATGGAAGTGGCCCGCGAGAGGCGCGGGCGCCTGTTGCGCCTTTGCTGAACCTTCACCCAGCGTCGCGCCGCCGACTGCGAAGGCGGTACCGATGGCGGGGATGGAAATGAGTACGTCTCGCCTCGTCGTCATCTCTACACTCTCGATCTTACGGTTTCGTCGTTTTAACAGTAGCTGGCTTCGGACCCGAGGACCGGGGAGCAGCTCTCGGCGCCGCGCTCAGCGCTTCGTGATCGGGGGCGGCAGCCAGTCGCCGGTCAGGATCGCAGCCTTCGGCGAGTAGTGTCTGATGAGGAGATAGAAGCGCCCCTTGGGCGCAGGGAGCCAGTTCGCCCGCTCGCGCGCATCGGTCGGCTCGTCGGCCTGCAAGAAGACCTCGAGCGAACCGTCCTTGCCGAACACGATCCCGTTGGTGCGGTCGCCGACAGAGTAGCGGTTGATAGGGTTGGGCACGAAGATCTGCGTCTCGGCTGAGTACATCGTCAGCGACCAGAAGGCGTTGACTGGTGGCTGCTCCGCGAACCGGATGACATATCGATTTTGACCGTCGAGCGGCGCACCGCTGCGGTCGAGAAAGGCGACGTCGTAGGTACTGACCTCTTTGGGATTCCACAGCAGGCCAAGCATCGCCCCGGACGCCGCGACCATCGGTTCGCCGCTCATACGCTTGTCGAGGCGGACGATCTGCCAGTTGTTGACGATCGGCACGACGCGGGGCATGCGGTCCGCGATGATTTTATGCGCATCCGTCGCCGCGCGCTCGAGGCCGCGCCGCGCCTCCGGCGATAGCTTCTCCCAGTCGAACTTCGTCGCGGGATCCATCTCGATTTCGCGCAGCCAGCCCGCCATCGCTTCGTCCACCGGGTGGCCGATGCGCGGCGAGAGCCGGAGCAGCGTATTCAGTGTGGTGAAGTAGGCCTTCGCGTCGGTCAGTTCGTTGCGCGTGAAGCGCGGGAAGTCGGCTGGATTAGGCTCTGGCCGCGTGACGTTGGCCGCGCCCCAAAGGCTCAGAGGGATGAAGCGGACCTGCCTCTGCACCGCAAGGGCTCCCGGCAGATCGGCGTCGCCGTCCACGGCGAAGCGGGGCATCATCCAGCCGAGCGGCGTGCCCATGTCGACCCGCTGCACGCCTTCGGGAAGCACGCCCTGCCAGCCTGGCGCGCACAAGGCGAAGGCGCCGCCGCGTGCGCCGACGGTGTCCCATGACAAATTGGCGTCGAAGTCGTGCCGCAGGTCGCTGATCGGGAACCAGTACTGCCGGTTCGTCGGCGGGATCACGAGGATCATCGGCTCATTGCGCAGGTCGAAGAACATCCGCGAGTAGATCGTGTCCTGGTTCGGCGTGACGACCCAGTCGTCCTCGCTCGTGATCAGGCGCTCGAAGTGGAAGAATTCGTTGACCGTCCGGTCGTGACCGCGCTTGGGATCGAACGACGTTTCCCAGAGCGTGCGGTACAGATCCATCATCGGAAAGCCGTTGATGTAGGTCTGAACTCCAACCGCGTAGGCTAGGGCCTCGTCCTGTGCGGGCTCGGTTGCACGCGCCAGCGATGGCGTGGCCATCGCAAGCGATAGAGCGGTGAGTATTGGAATGGCACATCTCTGCAATAGCGACATGAATGACCTACTGTTCTTCTTTCAGGCAATACGCCATGAAAATGCATCACCGGGCACGTCAGCCCGATTGCGGTGATTGATCATTGTTGAATCTATTATGACGAGCCGCAGCCTCGCACTTTGCGACACATGAAGCATTTGACGAAATAGTTGATCGACAGATCTGAACCTTCACAAAAGGAATGGCGAGCTTTCGCATCGCGTAGTGCCGGCCGACTGCCACCCTCATCAGCATCACCTAGGCGCACGGCGTGGCGAAGCCGCCATTGGTCTGGGGCGTCGGCTCCGCAAGCCGACTATAAACCGCCCCGAGTGCGCCATTTGGAGCAATCCGCAATGAGCGCCGATCTAAAATATTCTTCCATGAGCAGATGCGCGGGGCGCACTGCGTCCGACCCGATGCCGCGTCGCGGGAGGCCGAGAGAGAAGTTCTCTTGGCCCCGACACGAAGGACTCCGCGATTTCCCGGCAGCCGGCAAGCGAATGGTGACGAAGCGTGACGATCTCGGACACTATTTGGAGCCCAACTGAAACCGCACGCATCGCGCGCGCCTTTCTGATCCTCGGCCGCATGGGGTTCTGGGTTCAGTTTGTCTTTCTGATCGTGGTTGGACTTCTCGGCGCCTACACGACCAGCGTGATCGGTTGGCGGGCGGGGGCTGGGAACGTGCTGGCGTTTCTCGGCTTGGCACTACCAGCCTTCACGACATGGTGGTGTTGGCGCTATGGGAAACTGGGCCGCGACCTAGCCGCACGCCCGAGCGCCGTGCGGACGGCAGGCCTTCTTCGCTCCGCGTGGATCGGCGTGTGGGCAGGGACGCTGGGTGGCGCGCTTGCGCTGCTCTCGTTGTTCGGCGCGGCTTCCGCCCTCCTCGTGGTCATGCTCGCCAACCCGCAAGTAGGCATCCAGGTTTCGCCAGCGACCGCCGGGGTGAGCGCCTATACCATCTCCGCCGTCGACGCGGTCAGCATCATGGCGCTGTTACTCACCTTAACGGCTGAACTGCTGGTGATCGCAATCTCCCTCCGGCTCGTCTTCCTGTTCCCGAGGGCGCTGCAACAAAGAGACGCTTGATGCAGGTCGCCTCTGAAGATACGGCACATCCATCCGGGCGCGACGGGCCGGAATCTGACGGGCTGGTCCGCGCGGCTGCCATCCTCCTCCTTGCGGCGCTTGCAGTCGCCGGCCTCGCCGTCGGTGCTCGGTTTCTCGTTCCGCTCGCGGAGGCGCTGCTCGTCTGGTTCGTGGTGAATGCCCTCGCTGACGCGCTACGCCGGCTGCCCGTGATCGGAGACCGTTTGTCGCCGGTCGCGTCCCGCTGGTTCGCGGCGGCGATCGTGGCCCTCGCGGGTGTTGCCATCGTCTACAGCGGCGTTCGCTCACTCGCGCATGTCGGCCCGCAGGCCGTCCTGCTTCAGACCAGTCTCGGCCCGCTCACGCAGGGCATCGCGACGATAATCGGCGTCGAGATTGGTGCCATCGTGGACCGCGCGTTCGACTCGATCGGTCTTGAGACGCTGATTCGTCAGGTGGTCGTCGGTTTGATCTCACTCATCAACCAGTCCGGACTCGTCGCCATTTACGTGGCTTTTCTACTCGTGGACCAGACCTTCTTTCCGGCGAAGCTGCAGATCCTCTTCCCGGACCCCAACCGCCGGGCAGCCGCAGCGGCGCTTCTCGCCGATCTCGGCAGCCAGATCGGAGCCTATCTGTGGCTCATGACCAAGGTCAGCGCCGCGACGGCGGCTCTCAGCTTCGTGCCGATGGCTACGTTGGGACTTGAGAGCCCGATTTTCTGGGCCAGCCTCGTGTTCGTGCTGAATTTCATTCCCACTATCGGCTCGATCCTCGGCACCCTCCTGCCGGCGGCCTTTGCGCTGGTCCAGTTTCAGGACGTCGGGTCGGCGGCGCTCCTCATGTTTGTCCTCGGCGCAATTCAGTTCTCAATCGGCACCGTCGTGCTGCCGCGCCTTGCGGGCGACAGGCTGAATCTGAGTCTCACTGTGACGGTCCTCTGCCTGTTCGTGTGGGGGGGACTCTGGGGCGTGACCGGCATGTTCCTCGCGGTGCCGCTCACTGCTGTCCTCCTCCTGATCGCAGCGCGGTTCGATAGGCTGCGTCCGCTTGCAGTCCTGCTTTCGAAAACTGGCGTTCTCGTCGCAGCGAACGGCCAGGCGACTTCTCCGCCAACGGCGGCGGAAGGACGCGTCGACGATCACCATGGAAAGAAACATTCCCCATGAAGGTTCGGAAATGCTGAAGATGTCTGCACTCCTTATTCTGCTTGTGCTGTCGACCAGCGCACTCTCCCTCGCTTGGCTCATTGATCGCCTGCCGAGAACATTGGCACGTCAAAGCGGACAGCGCAGGCTCTCAGAAAAGTGGACGAAAGGCTTCTGGATCGGAGCAGCATTTGCACTCGGCCTACCATTCTCGACGACCCAGGCCGTGGCTCAGAATTCACAGATCTGCTCCGGTTACGCTCGCGATTACGCACAGCGCAACACGAGAGGACGGGCCGCCGCCGGCGCCGCTCGGGGCGCTATCGGTGGTGCTCTGATCGGCGGCATTGCAAACGACAGGCGTGGCGCGCGACGTGGAGCCGGGATCGGTGGAGCCACCGGCGCAGTTATCGGTGGCGTCAATCAATCCCAGGACTTCACGGTCCTCTACAACCAAGCCTACCGACGCTGCATGAGGCGTTAGATCGAGGCTTCAGACAAACATGGAGGACCACTTGGCAAAGTTACTCACATCCGTTGCAACGGCGTTGTTGACTCTGATCTCAACACTCCAGCCTCTGCATGCCGAGATGTCGGAGGTCGAGGTTTACTTTGTGAGAGCCGACACGAACGGAGATTTGTACCTGAGTAAATCCGAGTTCCTGACCTTCGCAATAGTGCAATTCGATATGACCGACGCAAACGGGGACGGCGTAATACAGAAGGAAGAAGTGGGGGAACTGGCGTCCGTCGAGGAATTCAAGGACAACGACTCCGACGGCGATGGTGCTTTGTCTCTCGATGAGGTCGTGACCGAAAAGCTTCGCGACTTCAATGACGCGGACGCCAACAGGGATGGAAAATTGAGTCTGAGTGAAGTTCTTGAGGCCTACCAGCGACAGGCCTTGGCGCAACCAGAAGACGGCCAAAATCGATCAATGGAAACGCCGGCAGGCAGCGGGCGGTGACGAACTCAAGAAGAGCGCGATTTCAAGACACCTTCGTTGCCCGAGCCACGCCGCTTAGGAGCTTTTTCGTGGTGCCTCGCCTCATTCGCAAAGGCAGAACGAGCAACTCCAACGCGGTCCAAGCGTTCGTCCACCGCTCGCTCCAACGGGTTGTTGAACTGCACGACTCGCATCCTCGGCAAGATCGTTGCCAGCGTTGAGTGGCCATTTAATTGGTCAAGCACGAGCATGGCGGGACAATATGGCTCGAGATGTCATGGAGGGCGTCTTGACGAAAGAGAGCGCGGCTTTGCACGATCCCAACGGGTCTTATCATCGAGCAATCTCGCCAACGCTACATCACAACCCGACCGCACAGCGGCCTGAAGTACAGACCATCGGCCCCGGAGGCCATCGTTCCAATGGACCCAAGGCCGACCAGGCAAGAACAATGAGATTGCACCACCCAATGGGGGCTCAACAGCTGTTGTGGCTATAGGCGGCAAGGGTGCCAGCGCGCACCAGCTACCGAAGTCCGCCATCGGCCGCGACAGGCCGCCAGACCTGACGGACGGCCTCTCCGTTGGTCCGCGGTAACGCGCCTTCTCCTAAAGCTGCGACTATCGAAACGGAGGCCATGGTCACCCCTTGATCCAAGCGCCGGCTTCGTCAGCCCCGAACGTGCCGCCGCCTGGCTTTCAATGTAGGCCGTGCATGACGGGTGACCAGCTTTGTGATCCCTGTTTTGACGATGAGTGGTCCCTGTTCCACGATAAGGCTTCCCTGATCCGCGCTTAAGATTCCCTGTTTTTCTGGATTTCGGGGTTTCTGAAGGGCAGAGACCGCCTCGCTCGTGACTGCCTCCACCGCCAGCATCCTGATTGCGCACGACGCAGACTTTCCCAAGCTCCAGTGTGCGAGCCGGGCTCAAAATCGGCCGTTGGCGCCTTACCTGGTTGCGATCAATAGTGCCATCCGTTCGGTCAGAACACGAAATCAGCCTGCGTGATCGTTGACGCGTCGCGGTAGAGGATCTCGATGGAGTTGTTCGCGCTGCTATCGGCTGTGATGTAGACCAGCGTGTGCACGCCGCTCTGCGCGATCGTCAGGTCCGCAAACGTGATGCCGAGCGCCGACATGTCGATCACCTCGTCGACGAACGGCTGGCCCGTCACATCCAAGCCGTAGCCCGAGATCTGGTCGTGGCCCCAGTTGGCACCGAACACGAACGTATCGATGCCGCCCTGCCCGACGAGCAGGTCGTCATCGGCACCGCCGACGAGCGTGTCGGCGCCAAGCCCGCCGAAGAGGCGATCGTTGCCCGCCTCGCCATACATGGTGTCGTTGCCGCCACCACCGTTCATGCCATCCGCGCCGTCACCGCCCCACATCTGATCGGCATCACCCAGCCCGCCCATGGTGTCGTCACCATCGCCGCCCCACATCTGGTCGAGCCCCGCGCCGCCATAGATGCGGTCGTTGCCGGTGTCGCCATAGAGCATGTCGTCACCGCTACCGCCGTTGATGCCGTCGGATCCCTCATCGCCATGGATCGTGTCGTTACCGGTGTGGCCGAGTAGCGTGTTGTCGTCGTCGGCACCGCCGTTGATGGTGTCGTCGCCGTCACCGCCGTTGGTCACGTCGTCGCCCGCGCCGCCGTTGATCGTGTCGTTACCGGCGTTGCCGAACAGGCGGTCGTTGCCGTCACCGCCGTTCAATTCGTCGTTGCCGTTGCCGCCCGACAGCGCATCATCACCATCCCCGCCGAACAGAACGTCATCGCCATCCTGGCCCGCGAGCGTATCGTCGCCGCCCAACCCGTTGATGGTGTCACTGCCGCCGACGCCCCACAGCGTATCGGCCTCGGGCGTCCCGTTGATGACGTTGGGATCGTTATCGCCGACGAACACGATGCCATCGACGTTGTCGAGCTGCAGGACATAGGATGCACTGCCGTCGGGCGTTGTGCCGATCGACGCATCGTCGACCTCGACCGTGACGCTGAGGCTCGTCTGCACCTCATAATCGAGCACCGTCCCTGAACGGATGACCAGTTGCCCGCCGACGATGTCGAACAGCGCCGCGTCCGCACCGCTGAGCGAAAGCACGTTCGTGCCCCCGTCGCCGTCCGTGACGGTGATGTCAGCCACCACGATCGGAGTATCCGTCGCCGTATTTTCCGGCAGGTTCACAACCGTATTCGTGAGGCTCACCTGGGGCGCGACGTCGAGCGACGCAACAGAGCTCGCGGTGAATTCGCCGTCGGAGACCTCATAGGCGAGTTCGACCGTGGTTTCGCTGGCCGCCGGCGTGTAGGTCCATGTGCCGTCGAGGTTATCGACCAGCGAACCGTTGCCCGACTGCAGCGTGAGCGAGGTGATCGAGAGGCCGCCAGGGGGCGCGTCGACGTCGGTCACCCCGGCGAGCAGCTCGGCTTCGGTGATGATGCGCGCCGCACCACCGTCATAGACCACGCCGA
>CAZDNY010000002.1:0-19191 GCA_964506885.1 uncultured Hyphomicrobiaceae bacterium
CGGGCGCGGCGGTCGCACAGGCTTCCGCGTCCTGGTCGGCGGCGGCCAGGGCCGCACGCCCTACATCGCCCAGCAGATTGCGGATTTCGTTCCCCACGAGCACCTCCTGTCCTACCTGGAGGCGATTTTACGGGTCTACAATCTGCATGGGCGGCGCGACAACATCTACAAGGCGCGCATCAAGATCCTCGTCAACGCATTGGGCATCGAGGAAATGCGCCGGCAAGTCGAAGCAGAGTGGGCCCTGATCGACAAGGCGGCCACCGATCTGCCGCCCCACGAGCTGGAACGCATCCGCAACCGCTTCGCCCCCGTGCCGTTGACGGCTGCCCCCGCGCGCAACAGCGACATCGAAGCACGTCGCCGCTCCGATCCCGCTTTCGACCGCTGGGTGCGCAACAACACGTTCCCCCATCGCGTTCCCGGCCATGCCATCGTCAACATATCGCTGAAAGAACCCGGCAAGATCCCGGGCGATGCAAGCGCCGGTCAGATGGATGTGGTCGCAGGCCTTGCCGAACGCTATGGACACGACGAAGTGCGCGTCAGCTACCAGCAAAATCTCGTGCTGCCCGACATCGCCCTCGCAGACCTTGCAGATGTCTACGATGCACTCGTCGCCGCCGGCCTTCATGCGGCCAACACCGAACTGATCACCGACATCATCGCCTGCCCGGGCCTCGACTACTGCAACCTGGCCAACGCCCGCTCGATTCCCATTGCCCAGGCCATCGCGTCGCGCTTTGCTGATCCGGCTCGCGCCGAGCAAATCGGTCCGCTACGACTCAACATATCCGGCTGCATCAACGCCTGCGGACATCATCACGTCGGCAACATCGGCATCCTCGGCGTCGACAAGAAAGGCACCGAGCACTACCAGATCACGCTCGGCGGCAGCCCCGGCAGCGACGCCGGGATCGGCGACATCCTGGGACCCAGTTTCCCAGCCGAAGAAATCGCCGACGCGATCGAGACGATCATCGAAACCTATCTCGCCCTGCGCGCCAGCGACACGGAGCGCTTCATCGAAACCTATCGCAGGACCGGCAAAGCGCCGTTCCGCGACGCGCTCTATGGCACAGCCGGCAGACAAGCGCGCGCCACCGTGGAGAAACTGGAGAACGCGAATGCCTGAGAAATTGCAGATCGACAAGCCGCGCCTGTGGACCCGCGACCGTTTCCAGCGCGATCGCTGGCACAACTTCGCCGATGACGAACCGCTTCGCGCGGGGTTCGCTCTCATATCACTGCAACGCTGGCGCAAGGACAGATCCGAACTCTTGAGAAATCCGGCGATCTCGGTGGGTATCAACTTGGCACCCGACGACGCGATCGACCCGACCCGGGACACACTGGAACGCGTCGAAATGATTGTGCTGACGTTCCCGAAATTCACTGACGGGCGCGCCTATTCGATGGCACGGCGCCTGCGCGAGCAATGGAACTATCGCGGCGAACTGCGCGCCGCCGGCGACATCCTCTACGATCAGCTCCCCCTGATGCTGCGCTGCGGTTTCGACAGCTTCGCGATATCCGACGCGGCAACCATCCGCGCACTTGAACGCCGCACACCCGGCATCACAGTAAACCGCCCCGCTGCGCGGTCCGACAGACTAGCCAATGATGTCATCACCGCACACCGGCATCACGTCCCGCTTTACGTTGAAACGCCAGCATAATAACAGCGCAACGACCCGAGACTGTTTGAGCACGAAAAATCATTGCGCTGGTGACCCGTGCGCGCCAGATACGCCCGATCGCGACAAAGCCTTTGACCAACCGCAATTCGCAGCGTCAATGTGCGCGCGCATTGTCAGGCGCGCGTCTGCGCCTCTTATCGCAGACGGATTGCCGATCTTTTCTCTTTCCTTGCGAGGGACAATATGAAGACCAATTCTGCACGACCCGCGACATTCGCCGTCCTACTGGCATCAGTCAGCGTTCTGATCCCGACGGGCGCGGCCATCGCCGAGACACCCGAAGAGATGATGGCGCACTGTCGCAATCGCGCGCACAATCAGCTCCACATGCGTCTGTCCGACATCGAAACCAAATACGAAGGCCAGCGCACCGATGGCACACACGCCGTCAATGGAACCGCGCGCAATGATAACCGCACAGTCACCTTCCAGTGCAGCTTCAACAAGCGCGGCCGCAAGATCGTCGACTTCATTGTCAACAAGCCGAGCGCGGCGCCTGCCAAGCCGATGCCGAGCAAGGCCGAGTCGGACTGCCTTGCTGCGGTCGCCAATCAGGTTGGCAACGGCGACGTCTCGACGATTTCTGTCAAGATGGGCGAGACATCCACCCACGTGCTCGTCAAGGTGCCGGGCGCGCAGAAGCCCTGGCGCTGCGACCATGACGGCCGCAAAGTGCTGCAAGTCATGTACATGGGCGAGGGCTGAGCTGAAACCGGGAGGCGCAGGTCATGAACAACGCCTGTCGCATCGCCACGATCCTGCTCGGCGTCGCCTACCTTGCCGCGCTGACACTCTTCGCGATCGGCACCCTCGGGCTCTTCGGACAGGAACGCGACCCGTTGTCGGGCGTGTTCCTTGTTCCGCTCGGCCTGCCCTGGAACCGCTTCGTGGACGTCTTCCCCGAACCCCTCTGGCCCTGGCTCGCCGCAGCCGCCCCGCTGCTCAATATCGCCATCCTCGCTTTCATCTGCAGCAAGATCGGCGCGGGGCGGCGGTGATCACACCGTCGACGCGTCCGCTCCCGATGCATTGAAGCTCACGGCGACGTCGCCTCGACTGCAGCGGCTGCGGCGACCGCCTCCTGCTGCATCGTATCCAGATCGGTATCCTTCGTCTCCGGCCCGACGATCAGCGACACGAGTGTCGTCGATGCCAGGAACGCCAGATAGTAGCCGACCGCCGCGACACCGAAGCTCAGGACCAGCCAAGTGGCGACGAACGGCGTCAGCGCCGCACCGATGATCGAAGACAGATTGTAGGCAACGCCCGAACCGGTATACCGCGCGTTCGTCGGAAACAACTCCGGCAGCAGCGCCGACATCGGCCCGAAGGTCAGCCCCATCAGAACCATGCCCGCACTGAGAAACGCAAACATGAGCCATAGGTTCGCGTCTGCCCCCGCCCCCATCACGTGCGGTGACAGGAACCAGCCGAACGACAGCCCGAATGCGATGATCGCCGCCGTCACGGCAATCAGGAAGCGGCGCCGTCCGAACAGGTCGGCAAGGTATCCCGAAACGGGAATGAAGGCCGCGAACAGGCAGACCGACACCAGTTGCAGAACCAGGAAGTCGCGATAGCCGATACCGAGAAAGCCCAGCTCGCGCTTGCCGATCGCATAGGACAACACCCATGTCGTCATCAGGTAGAAGAGCCCGTAGGTCGCCACCATGGCGAAGGTCCCCAGCACCAGTTCACGCCGGTTATGCCGCAAGACATGCGCAAGTGGAGACTTCAGCTTTTCGCCGCGCTCTAACGCACGCTGGAACACCGGCGTCTCGTTGAGCTTCAGCCGCACATAGAGTCCGACCAGAACAAGCGCGATGGATGCGACGAACGGAATCCGCCAGCCCCACACCACGAAGCTATCCGTCACGTCGGCCACACTCGAGTTGAAGCCGAACGCCCAGGTCATCAGCAGAAAGAAGCCGTTGGCCAGCAGGAACCCGAACGGCGCACCGAGTTGCGGCCACATCGCAGCGCGTGCGCGCTTGCCAGGCTCCGCCGTTTCCAGCGCCAGCAACGCCGCGCCCGACCACTCGCCCCCAAGCCCCAGTCCTTGAGCGAACCGCATGATCGTGAGCAGCACCGGCGCAAACAACCCGATCTGGTGATACGTTGGCAACAACCCGATCAGGAACGTCGCGATCCCCATCATCAAGAGCGAACCGACCAGCGTCGCCTTGCGCCCGACCCGGTCGCCGAAGTGCCCGAACAGCATCGAGCCGATCGGCCGCGCCACGAACGCGACGCCGAACGTTGCCATCGAAGCCAGCAATGCCGCCGTGCCCTCTCCCTTGGGGAAGAACAGCAGCGGGAAAACGGACACCGCCGCCGTCGCGTAAATATAGAAGTCGTAGAACTCGATCGTCGTACCGACCACACTTGCGAAGATGATCCTTCGCCGTTCGGCCGGACTGATCGTGCTGATCGCCGCCATTGCGCTCCCCCCAATTCAGGCGCACGTGTGGGACCTGATGCCTGGCGCACACGCAAACAGGGCGGCCATGGGGCCGCCCTGTTGATTATTCTATAGCCTCATCGCGAACCGCGCCACCGCGACCGGCCGCGCTGCGCACTCAGCCCTTGCCGAAGCGCTGCTCGGAAGCTTCCAGCACGTCTTCGTAGGTGCGCAGGCCGGTCGTCGGCGCCGACACCAGCACCGCCATGTTGCCCGGCTTGTGCTGGTTGCGCATCATGCGCATGTGCGCCTTGGGGATCTGCTGCCAGGGGAACACCTCCGACATGCACGGATCGATGCGACGCTCCACGACCAGCTTGTTGGCCTGGGAGGCCTGCATCAGGTTGGCGAAGTGCGAACCCTGCACACGCTTCTGGTGCATCCACAGATAGCGCGCATCCATCGTCAGGTTATAGCCCGTCGTACCCGCGCAGATGACGACCATGCCGCCGCGCTTGACGATATTGACCGACACCGGGAACGTGGATTCGCCGGGATGCTCGAACACCATATCGACGTTGACGCCCTTGCCGGTGATATCCCAGATGGCCTTGCCGAACTTGCGCATCTCCTTCGTCCAGGTATTGAACTCAGGCGATCCGACCTTCGGCAGCTGCCCCCAGCAATTGAAGTCCTTGCGATTGAGAACGCCCTTGGCGCCGAGCTGCATGACGAAGTCGCGCTTGTCGTCTTCGGACACGATGCCGATCGCGTTGGCACCCGAGGTCGCGCACAACTGCACGGCGAAAGAGCCCAGACCGCCCGACGCGCCCCATACCAGCACGTTATGGCCCGGGCGCAACACGTTCGGACGATGGCCGAACAGCATGCGATAGGCGGTAGCGAGGGTCAGCGTATAGCACGCCGCCTCTTCCCATGTGAGGTGCTTGGGACGCTCCAGGCACTGGCGGTCCTGAACGCGTGCGAACTGGGCAAACGAACCGTCCGGCGTCTCATAGCCCCAGATGCGCTGCGAGGTGGAGAACATCGGATCGCCGCCGTTGCACTCCTCGTCGTCACCGTCGTCCTGGTTGCAGTGGATGACGACCTCGTCGCCGACCTTCCAGCGCTTCACTTTCGAACCGACGGCCCACACGATGCCCGAGGCATCCGAACCGGCGATGTGGAATGGATTCTTGTGCACGTCGCGGATCGGCGAAATCGGCGTGCCGAGCGAAGCCCATACGCCATTGTAGTTGACGCCCGCGGCCATCACGAGAACGAGCACTTCGTGGCTGTCCAGATCCCACGTCGGCAAAACCTCGACCTGCATGGCGGTGTCCGGTTCGCCGTGACGTTCCTCGCGGATGGCCCACGCGTACATGTTCTTCGGCACGTGACCGAGCGGCGGAATCTCGCCCACCTCATAGAGGTCCTTTTTCTCGGTCCCAATCGCCGGAGCGCTGAGCCCGGCTTCGTCGTCAGTCTTTTTGGCGGCGCTATGGCTCGACATGGTTGCAGTATCTCCCGGCACGGTCTGGTGGTCTTCTTCCGGCTTGAGCCGAATGTATGTTCAAGGCCACCACTGCTCGCCTCCCCGCGGTCAACGCAGCGCAGCACGGCGGCCTGGGGCCGGAGAGAAGCATGTTTTTGCGCTGCAATAAAGACCCACATGACGAGGCGTCGCGGGCTTTGCACGGATTGTTAAAGATGTTGGACTAATATCCACCCCGAGAGTTCACGGTTGCGCGCGGCCTGCCCGCCACGGCCTGATCGTCGGGAAATCGCGAAGATGGAAGAATTTGTCAGCTATATCAACACGTTGAACTCAACAACGTGGTTCATTATCGGTTCGCTGGTGGTCGTTGCAGGCATCATCATGCACCAGATCGTGGACTCGCGCTGGCTGACTGCGTTCTTCATGCTGGCATTCCAGACCGGCGCCCTCGGCCTGAACTACCTGAGCGTCAAGTATTCGGTCATTCCGCTCCCTGAGCCCGAGGCCAATCTGATTGCGCTGAGCACCATCGGCATGATCGTCGCCCTGTTCGTTTCGCTCATTGTCATGCGCGTCGCAAACGCTGCTGCCGATGCGACACGGCAGAAAATCGAACGCCCCCAGCAGCGCGTTTGAGCCTGAAAAACCTTATCCCGGCCCGTTTCTCGCCCGCGCGCGCCAGACCCCGCACGCCATAGACCGCCGGACGCCGCTCCCTGCACACCCTCGCAGTCTCCGGCAAAAGACCATTTTGCTTTGCACCATCGGCTCCTGTAGCTTACCCGCCTGATATCGAGCGCCACCTTCCTCCGGGTCCATTTGGAACAGGAAGACGGTGGCTGCGTCGAAACCGTTTTATGACAACCAGGTCTAGCGAACCAAGGGAACCGGCATGGCTGACAAGACGCACGCCACCTCGGACGACACCGCCAATTCCAACCTGCCGGAGCGCGACCGGCCCTGGCTGTTCCGCACCTACGCCGGTCACTCGACCGCCGCCAAGTCCAACGCTCTCTACAAGATGAACCTGGCCAAGGGTCAGACGGGTTTGTCGATCGCTTTCGACCTGCCCACGCAGACCGGCTACGACTCCGATCACGAACTGGCACGCGGCGAAGTCGGCAAGGTCGGCGTCCCCGTCTCCCACCTGGGCGACATGCGCACGCTGCTCGACGGCATCCCGCTCGAGCAGATGAACACCTCCATGACCATCAACGCGACCGCCGCCTGGCTCTTGTCGCTCTACATCGCCGTTGCCGACGAGCAGGGCGCCGATCGCGGCAAGCTCACCGGCACGATCCAGAACGACATCATCAAGGAGTACCTCTCACGCGGCACCTACGTGTTCCCGCCCGAGCCGTCCCTCCGGCTCATCAAGGACACGATCGTTTTCTCCACCCAGAACGTGCCGAAGTGGAACCCGACCAACGTCTGCTCGTATCACCTGCAGGAAGCCGGCGCGACTCCCGTGCAGGAACTGGCGTTTGCCCTTGCCACCGCAATCGCCGTGCTCGACACGGTGAAGGCATCCGGCGAAGTCCCCGCCGACCGCTTCGGCAAAGTGTTCGGACGCGTATCCTTCTTCGTCAACGCCGGCCTCAAGTTCGTGACCGAAGTCTGCAAGATGCGCGCCTTCACCGAATTGTGGGACGAGATCGCGCGCGAGCGCTACGGCGTGACAGACGCGAAGAACCGCATGTTCCGCTACGGCGTGCAGGTCAACTCGCTCGGCCTCACCGAACAGCAGCCGGAAAACAACGTCTATCGCATCCTGATTGCCGCGCTCGGCGTGACTCTGTCGAAGAATGCCCGCTGCCGCGCCCTGCAGCTGCCCGCCTGGAACGAGGCGCTCGGCCTGCCCCGGCCGTGGGATCAGCAGTGGTCCTTGCGCATGCAGCAGATCCTCGCCTACGAAACCGACCTGCTCGAATACGCCGACATCTTCGACGGCTCCACGGCTGTCACGGCCAAGGTCGAGGCGCTGAAGGACGAAGCCCGCGCCGAGCTGGCCACGATCGAGAAAATGGGCGGCGCGGTCGCCTCAATCGACTACATGAAGCGCAAGCTTGTCGAGAGCAACACAACGCGGCTCGCGGCCATCGAATCGGGCGAGCAGGTTGTCGTCGGCGTCAACAAGTGGACCGAGACGGAACCCTCACCGCTGTCGGGCGGCGACGGCGCCATCCAGGTCATCGACCCTGCCGTCGAGGCCGAACAGATCGAACGCCTGAAGGCATGGCGCGCGGCGCGCGACGACAAGGCGGTCAAGGCTGCACTCGCCGATCTGGAAAGCGCGGCAAAGGAAGGCCGCAACGTCATGGAGCCCTCGATTGCGTGCGCCAAGGCCGGTGTCACATCGGGCGAATGGGGCGGCCTGTTGCGCCAGATCTACGGCGAGTACCGCGCTCCCACGGGCGTTGCCGCTGCCGCACCCCAGCGCGAGAACACCGCGCTCGATGCGGTCCGCGCCACCGTCGAGGCCGTCTCCGACAAGCTCGGCCGCCGCATCAAGTTCCTCGTCGGCAAACCCGGCCTCGATGGCCACTCCAACGGCGCCGAACAGATTGCCGTGCGCGCCCGCGACTGCGGCATGGAGGTCGTCTACGAAGGCATCCGCCTGACCCCGGCACAGATCGTCCGCGCCGCCGTCGACGAGAGCGTACACGTCGTCGGCCTGTCGATCCTGTCGGGCAGCCATGTCCCGCTTGTCAAAGAGGTCATGGAGCGCATGCGCGCGGAAGGCATGGATGACATCCCCGTCGTCGTCGGCGGCATCATTCCGCCCGAAGATGAAAAGACGCTGAAGGCCTTCGGCGTCGCCGCCGTCTACACGCCCAAGGACTTCCAGTTGAACGACATCATGGCCGACATCGTCCGCCTCGTCGCTGGCGAAGCCAAGGCCGCCTGACAACACGCCCGCAAACGGTCCGGATTAACCCCATGCGTTATGAAACCCGCCTCAAGCTCGACCGCGCCATCCGCATGCGCCGCCTCAAGATGGCCGGCGCAGCCCTGGCGGTGCTCGCCTTGATCAGTGCAGGCTTCCTGCTCGTCGATCTCGATTCCCACGAAACGGCGACCAGGGTCGCTGGCACCATCGACAACGTCCATACCTTCGCCGGCAAGGGCGCCATGGACGGTCTGGAGATCGGCGTCAGGCTCGACGACGGCCGCCACGTCACGGTCCTCGCCAACAAATCACGCGATCCCCACGTCGGCGACCACATCGAAGTGACGGAACATCGCCATCTGAGCGGACGCACCACCTTCACGCTGCGATGACACACACGGAAATCCGTATCGCGAGACTGCGACAGGTGTTGCACTTTGCTGAACTTGCCGTTCGAATAGCCCCCTCGATCCTGGCTGACAGCGAGACGGTATGCCCGCGCGACCAACACCCATCTGGCGGACCGCGCTGCTTGCGGGCGGAGCGGCCCTCATTGTCGTGGCCGCACTCGCCACCTGGGTCCTGCGCGCGCCAACTGATGACGCGCCGCGCGACTGCGCGCTGACGCCGTCCGCCCATCACACCGGCACATTCCAGAATTGGCGCTTGTCCATGAGTCCGGGCGAAGGCATGTCGGGCGAGGTCTCAGCCGCAATCCGGCTCGATGATGGCCGTGAGATCATCGCCTACAATGTCACCAATGCCGGTGGCCTCTCGCCGGGCGACAAGGTCACGGTCTCCGAGATTCAGTGCATCCACCGCCGCGTCTTCCTCATCCAGGCGGGCGGCGGCTGATCCGTAAACCCGAAGTGCTGCACTGTCGCGCTCATGCGGTCAGTCGTCCCTCTTACCGGTCTCGGTCGATTCGGAAGGCAGGGTGACATCTTTTTCGAGCACATCGCGTACGTAGAGCTGGCGCACCATCACGACGACGACGATCGCCAGCGGATACCCGAGCAGAAGTCCCAGCGGACCAAACAGGACACCCATGGCCAGTGTCGCGAAGATGCCGAGCGCTGCTGGCATCTGCACAGCCCGTCCGATCAACAGTGGCATGATGACGTTGTTTTCCACCTGTTGGATTCCGATGAACAGCGCCAGCACCCATGCCACGGTCACCCAGTCCTGCGTCGATGCCACCAGCAGCGCCGGCACCGCGCCGGCAATCGGCCCCAGCACCGGAATGAATTCGACGAGCCCCGCGATCAGCCCCAGACCCAGATAGGCTGGCACGCCGATGGCCCACAGACCGGCCGCCGTCAGACCGCCGACAAGGACCATTGCGATGAGCTGCCCGCCGAACCATCGCCGCAGCGCAATCGCCGTTTCGTCCAGGCTTGCAGCCGCCAAAGCGGACGCCTCGCGCGGCACCAGCGCCAGCAGGCCTTTGCGGTAGCGTTCCGGCTCCAGCGCCAGATAAATGCCCGCCGCCAGCAGCAGCACCACGCTGGTGGCGATCCCGAACAGCGTCGTACCCCATGAGATCGCGTTGGCAACGAGATCACCGATCGTCGAGCCTTGCAGCAGCGGCTTGATCGAATTCACCTCGCCTTCGGCTGCGAGGGTCCGCACCGCTTCCAGCGCGCGTTGCGAAACCTCCTCCAGCTGCGACGAGATCTGCGCGCCGAACACCCACACGACCAGGGTGATGACCGCAACCACGCTCAGCGCCGCCAAGCCGACGGCCAAGCCGTGCCGCCCCCCGGTCAATGGCCGCACCCAGGCAGCCACAGAGTCGAGACCCAGTGCCACCAGAACCGCGGCAAACGCCAGCAGCAAAATATCCGAGATCTTCCACACAGCCAGCGCCAGGGCCACCAGCGCGATTGTCAGCAGGACCCGCCGTACGAAATCCCGCTCCCCGGTCCCCGACATATCAGCACGACCCGGCGCCTGATCGGCGCCGTCGCTTCCGCTCCTGATTTCTGGTTTGGCGCGCGTCATGACATAAGCATTAATCCCCCAAGCCACGTTCCGTTCCCCGCCGTCCGAAGTTTTTCCGCGCACCGTCTGCAATCGATTGACGGCACCGCCGCCCTGGCTATGATGCGCGCCTTCGCGGGCCTTGCTCGCAGGCCTCTGTGGCGGAACCGGTAGACGCGGCAGACTCAAAATCTGTTGTCAGCAATGACGTGCCCGTTCGAGTCGGGCCAGGGGCACCACACTTCCCGCCAATCGCACATCGCCGCGCTTCACACCGGCTCCTGCTGCGTGATGCAGTGGAACGAACCGCCGCCGGCTTCGCCTGCGCCCAGCACACCCTTGGAAGACACGCCCACCACTTTGCGGTCGGGGAACACCTTCTGCAACGCCGCCAGAGCCGCGTCCTGCGTTGCCGTGCCATAGACCGGCACCACCACCACGCCGTTGGCGATGATGAAGTTCATGTGCGAGGCAGGCGCCACCTCGCCCAGCGCGTTCCGGTAAAGGCCGACGCCTGGGATGCGAACCACCTCCAGCGTGCGCCCGGCCGCATCGCGCGCCTGCTCCAGCGTCGCGGCGATCTGGTCGAGGATCGAAGCGTTGGGATCGTCGGGCCCCGCCGGCGCCTGGCAGACGACGCGCCCTGGCCCGACGAACCGTGCGATGTTGTCGATGTGGCCGTCGGTGTGGTCGTTCTTCAGCCCCTCGTCGATCCAGATGATCGACTTCGCCCCGAGAGCCTCCTGCAACGCCACCTCGGCCTGCAGCTTGGACCAGCCATTGCGGTTGGGATTGAGCAGCGTCTGCCGCGTCGTCAATACGGTGCCCGCGCCGTCGTGATCGACCGCGCCGCCCTCCAGCACGAAATCGAACCGGCGGATTGGGGTGCCCGCCAGCCTGGCAATGTCGTCACCGACCGTCGCATCGTCGGGCAGGTCGTACTTGCCGCCCCAGGAGTTGGTGGCAAACCTGAGCGCAATCGCCTCGCCGTTGGCACGCGCGAAAATCGGACCCGTATCGCGCAGCCAGATGTCGCCGTACTTGGCCGCAACGAGTTCCGCAGTTTCGCCCAGCGCCGCACGCGCCGATGCCTCCGCCTCCGCACCGTTGACGAGCACGCGCACCCGGTTGCCCGCCGCGTGCAGCGCCGCCACCAGGGCCGCGATATCCCGCCGGGGCGCACCAAGGTCATCGTTCCACTCGCCCGGATCGGCCGGCCATGCGGTCCAGATCGCCCGCTGCGGCGCCCACTCGGCGGGAACGATGGTCTGTTCAGCCTTCACCACGGTCATCGACGTCCTCTTGAAGGGTCCACGCGGCCACCCGCGCGCACCGGAATTTCGGGGCTGACGGCCGCTCCCGCAGACCTTTTGAAGCCCCCTGGCACCATCACATAGGCGTAACTGCACGGCCTGAACAGAACCTGGGGGTCAATCCACCCGGGCTATCCCGCCCAGCACCCCGCCGCACAACCCATTGAGCAGGCGCACAAATTATATTCACAGACGTGAATTCTTAAAATTTCCTCCATTCAATCAATGCATAGCACCCATGCAAACTTGGATCTGGCTTGAAATCCGCGCTTGGCATACCAGATGAATATCGCGGCGCACAAAAACAACTTCGGCGCTGCACATCGGAGTTGACCGATGATCATGAGCACTGAAAGGACACCACCCATGGCCACCTATCTGATCGGCGCTGTTCAAAGCCCTGCCCATCAGCCGGCCCTGACAAAGCCGACTTACGCACTGGCGTTCATCGCCCTCGTCCAGGCGGTCAAGGCTGCCTTCGGTAAGGCGAACGCGGCGCGTCACGTCTACGACGGCCTCGTCGGCTTCAAGATGCCGAAGGAGGAAGCCGCCCGCCGCACGTACGAGATGCTCTACACCGCACGCGAAGCGCGCTGACGTCCTGATCCGACCCATTTTCCTACGCCCTTCACGGCGTATCCTCCCGACTGCCCCGCCCGGCGTAAACCTGGCGGGGCATTTTTTCCGACCACACCATCAGTTCGCCCCCCCGCCGGTGACCGGTGTCCGGAAGGTCGAGCGCACCCGATGCCCGGCCCATCATTCCGCCGCCACCTTCGGACGCACCGTCCGCCGCAGCCGCCGCCCGATCGGATAGCTGCGCACCTTCGGCACCAGCCCTTTCTCCAGGGCCCGCTGCATGCCCTCCCAGTAGTCGATCGACATCAGCTCGGGATGATACTCCTGGAACACCCGCCGCAACTCGCGATCGTCGATCCTCAAACCAACCATCATCTCTTCCGGCAGGAAGATCGTGCCCTCCTCGAAGAACCAGTCGGGAATGTCTTCTTCGCCGTCCTCCCGCCCGACGTTGGTGCGCACCTTCACACCCGTCAGCGGCTCGACCGCGTCATAGTCGAACAGATACACCTTTCGAATCGGGCTGACCCCGTAGTTGCGGCCGTCCAGATCCTTGTTGAATACGTTGGCCGCCGCGTTGTTCTTGATGCAGAAACCCAGGTTGATGACCGCCAGCCGCGCATCCTCCGGACTGGCCGTCTCCAGGAACACCGGCAGCGGGATCATCTTGGGCTGCACGATCAAGTGGCGGAAGAAGATGTTCTCGCCGACGATCTTGATGTTCGATCCGGCCGCGCCGACCAGTTCGTCCACCAGCTCCGGCGCGAAGCTCTCCCGCTCCAGCGCGATGTTGTAGTAGATGATGTTGTCGAGCATCGAACCGGCGCGGTCCGCGTAGTGGACGAACCGGTACTTGTCGAGCACCGCATCGACTCCGTCGAATGTGCCCCACTTGTAGCCCTCCGTCGGCTTATCGCGGATGATCTTCAAGACATACTTCGATGACGGCATCGAAAAGCCGATCGCCACGGTCCCGCGAAAGCCCACCGCCGTATTGAAGCGCTCGCCCATGCGCCGTTGCTCACGCGTGATCTCGTTGATCACCGCCACCTTGCCGATGTGGTTGAAGCCGATCGTCGAATAATGCAGGCCAAGTGGCCGCTTCGGCATCAGCGAAAACAGGAACTGAGCCAGCTCGTGATAGCTGGGGCATGTCACGTGCAGGTTTGCCAGCGTCGACGAGAAAACGTACTGCAGATCGTCGCTGTCGGTCAGCACCGCATCGACGAACACGCCTTTGGCTTCATTGAGCAGCGCAATCGTCAGCGGATGCACACCGCGACCCGGCACCGCAATGCGTCCGACGACATAGCAACCGCGATTGCGGTAGAACCCGGCGTTGACCATGACGAAGCGGACCTCATCGCCGGCCACCGCGCCGCGCGCCTCGATCGCCTTCGTCAGTACGTCCGCCGCCATGCGCGCATCGTCATCGATGTCGCGCCAGAACGCCTTCAGCTTTGCCACGCCCAGGATCTGTTTCACCGTATCGGGGGTCACCGGCAGCTTTGCCGGGATAGTCAGCGTTACGGCTTCGGCGGGCGGTGGCCGCCGCAACGGCCCGGATCGGGGCTGATACTCCACTGGCCGCCAGTCGTCTGCATAGATCTTGCGCCGCACCGAATGCAGGAACGCGAACGCGATATCGGCTTCGTAGCGGTCCCGGATCATGTCCAGGTAGTGGTTCTCCACGTCGCTCCAGAACGTTTCGTCCGCCCTCAGCTCCGGGCATCCTGCATCGAGCACCGGCCCCAGCTTGCCGATCGTCGCCGAATAGGTATCGAGCCGCTCGCGCGATAGCCGGAAGGTCGCCGGCCAGTCACGCTGCTCGAAGGCCGCCTTGACCTCGAACGGGATGTGCCTGGACCTTTGATAATAGTCGTCGAACACCCAGAACACGATCTTGGAGATGATCCGTGCCCGCTCCTCGCGCTCCTTGGTCGCGTCGAGCTCGCTCAGCGCCGCGTAGGTAATCGTCTCCGTCGACAGCCGTTCCCGAGCCAGATCGCGATTGTACCCCATTCCGTTAACCTCCCTGGCGACCCGCACCACCAACTGCTAGTGAACGCCAGCATCGGGCCAAAAGCGCGCGGTGTTCAACTGACCTCTTGACGGCGGGCCGTCTCGACCGCTTTTTATCTGGTATACCAGCAAACAAGAAAACTGAGGGAGGGAAAATCCCATGAAGGTCTGCATCTACGGCGCCGGCGCCATCGGCGCCCACATCGGCGTGCTCATGAAGCTGGCCGGCGTCGATGTCTCCGTCGTCGCGCGCGGCGCCACACTCGAAGCGATCAACACGAACGGCTGGAAGCTCATCATCAACGGGGAAGAGAAGGTAGCGCGCCTGCCGGCCGCCCAGAACCCTGCCGACCTCGGCCCGCAGGACTACGTCATCGTCGCCTTGAAATCCCATCAGGCCTGGGACACCGCAGAAAACCTGGTTCCGCTGCTCGGTCCCGAAACGGCAGTCGTGACGGCACAGAACGGCATTCCCTGGTGGTACTTCTACGGCTTCGAGGGCCAGTATGCGAACCTGCAACTCGAAAGCGTCGATCCGCGCGGCCGCCAGTGGAAGACCATCGGGCCTCAGCGCGCCATCGGCTGCACCGTCTACCCGGCCGCCGAAATCGTATCACCCGGCGTCATCAAGCACACCTACGGCGACCGCTATGGCCTGGGCGAACCGACCCGCCAGGAAACGCCGCGCATCAAGAGGCTCGCCGAGGCCTTCGAGGCCGCCGGCCTGAAGCCGAAGATCTACCCCGAGATCCGCAACGACATCTGGCTCAAGCTGTGGGGCAATCTCTGCTTCAATCCGATCTCCGCTTTGACGCATGCAACGCTCGATATCGTCGCGACCGATCCGGGCACGCGCTCGGTTGCACGCAAGATGATGGAGGAGGCCGAGATCATCGCACGCCGTATCGGCGCACACTTCCGCGTCGACATCGAGCGCCGCATCAACGGTGCGGCATCCGTCGGCGCCCACCGCACGTCCATGCTTCAGGATCTCGAGAAGGGCCGCCAGATCGAACTCGACGCGCTTTTGACAGTCGTGCAGGAAATGGGACGGCTTGTCGACGTTGCAACGCCGACCATCGATATCGTGCTGGCACTGACGCAGCAGATGGGGCGCGTCGCCGGTGTCTATCCGGTGTTCCCCGAAAGCGTCTTGGAGGACGAGGCCAGTCAGGCCGGCGTCGACTAGTGTGATGATTGAGAAGTTCACAGCCGCCCGCCGCCCCGTCGATAGCGGACTTCTCAATCTGAATCACACGAGTAACTCCACGAATCTCGTGTCCCTTGTGTCTGCGAAGTTCGCTCAGGCGGTTGCCGCGCAGCGCAGGCGAACATCGCAGACGGGTCACGAGTTGCGCGTCGAAAATCAAACGACTGTTCAGCAACCAAAACGGCGCCGGAAAGTCCAACCGGTGCCGTTTTCATTTGTTTGTTGCAGGAGCGTCACAAAGCATTTGCAACGTACGGATGCAGGGGTGTGCAATGACCGTTTCAGAACGCTTTCCCCTCACACCGAGTACCACCTCCAGGGCGGCAAAAATCGCCAAGATTCAGACCCGATCATACGACCACAAACAACCTTATGAGCTATTTACTCCCTGCACGAATAACTATCTTTCGAACGCGCATCGCGCATGGGTTGTATGCCCTATAGCAAAGCGCTGTTCACAGTCCTGAGGCGGTTGAAATGGGCCGGAGTGCGCGGCATTTTGCGGGCCGCTCGAGCCCGCAGCGGGGTAGCAATTCGCGGGAAGTCTGCCGACCGGTTTTTGATCGTGTCGGCCCTCGGGCGAGAACCAGATCCGGCTTGCCGCGCGGCGCGGCCTGATCGCGTGGCTTACCGCCGCGCATCACAACGGACGTCAAAGGGGCAAAAATTAAGCTGGCCGAAAGGCCAGCTTTTCTTTTGTCCTCAGCTCAAATCGCAGTGCCGCACCATTTGAACCGCAACGCCAGGCGAACTAGGCGCGCGGATGCGGCTCATGCTTGATGCCGCGGCGAAGCTCCGCCTCACGCCGGGCGATATAGACGCCTGCTGAAAAGATGATCAGCGCGCCGACCCACGTCGTCGCTGCAATCGTCTCATTGAAAAAAAGATAGCCGAGCGCCACCGCGAACGGCAGACGCGAGAACTTGAACGTCATCACCAGCGAGGCATCAGTCGCCACATAGCCGCGCACCAGCGTCATATGGCCGAGCACCGTGAACAGCCCCAAAAGCACGACGAGCAGCCACTGCATCCCCGTCGGCCAACTCCACGAGAACATCGCCGGCACCAGCGAAAGCGGCGTCATCAGCGCCGCGGTGATGAACACAATGCGATCGGCATCGTCTGCCCCTGTCAATTGCTTGACCAGGGGACCGATGATGCCGACACACATCGCCGAGAAGAGCGCGGCAAGTTGGCCACTGCCAAGCCCCGCACCGGTCCCGCCGCCTTCACCACCCCAGGGCTGAAGCATGATCATGGCCCCGGCAAAGCCGACAAGCAGCGCTGCCCACCGTCTCAACCGCACCACCTCCCCCAGCAGCAGGATCGCAAACAGCGTCCCGAACAGCGGCGACAGGAAGCTGATGGCAGTCGCCTCGCCGACGCTGATCATCGACAGCGCATAGAAGAAAGCGGACACGGAAGCGAAGCTGAAGGCGACGCGGACGATGTAGAGCTTCGGCTGCGAGGTTTGTATCAGGGAGCGCCCCCGCACCGCCAGCAGCGGCAACATCCATAGGAGGCAGAAGAAGTTGCGCCAGAAGAAGGCCACCTGCGAGTCCATGCCCATCAAGGTGAGCTTGCGCACGATGGCCGCGATACCGGCCAGGGTTGCCATGGAAACAGTGACGAACAAGATCGCAGAAACCGGATCGTCCGCTGCCGCCCGGCGTCCGCTTCCCGAAAACCACGATGCGGCGCGCTTGATCCGGCTGACGGCCCGTTTGCTACCGGCTTCCATGTCTGGAGATGTATCCGTCACCGGCTCTTCCGATCTTTCTTCACACTCATGCGATCAAGCCCGGTCTGATCCAACGCCACGCGCCTCGCAACAACAATTCTCGCCCATCGCCATGGACTGCGGCGCAAGGACACGCCCGGGGCGGCACTGTGGATCGGCCATGTAAGCGACCAACTGCCGTATTTACCATGGCCGCCAACGAAACAATGTTGCCCCTTTCAGTCCTGGGCCGGCCGGCCTGCGTGGGAAAGAATACGCCACGCTCACCGTGATCGATGGAGGAAGTCCTTGACCACCACCACCCCGGTTCGGCATGCGCACAAGCCTTCCATCGCCCGCATCCGACGGCGCATCTACGAAATCATCGAGATGGGGCGCGGCGAGGACACGGCGTCCAAGGCCTTCGACACCTTCATCGTTACGCTCATCCTGCTCAACATAGCCGCCTTCGCTGCGGAAACCGTGCCCGCCCTCGAGCGGCAATACCGCACCGAATTCCTGGTCTTCGAAGTGTTCTCGGTTGCCATTTTCACCGTGGAATACCTGGCCCGGCTCTGGGTCGCCGTCGATGTGCCCTTCCTGGCCCGGCTCTCGCCTGCCCGCGCCCGCCTGTCGATGGCCCTTCGTCCGGCCCTGATCATCGACCTGCTGGCGATCCTGCCGTTCTATCTCGCCCAGATCTTCGCCATCGATCTGCGCGCCCTGCGCATCCTGCGCCTGCTGCGCTTTCTCAAGCTTTCACGCTATTCGCCCGCGATGCACACGCTGTTCCGCGTCTTGTCCAACGAACGGCGCGCGCTGACCGGCGCCGGTCTGCTGCTGATGGCAGCGGTCCTGTTTGCAGCCTCCGGCATGTACTACCTCGAAAACGCAGCCCAGCCCGACAAGTTCGCGTCCGTGCCCGACGCCATGTGGTGGGCGATCGCCACGCTGACGACCGTGGGCTACGGCGACGTCGTCCCCGTCACGCCCATGGGCCGCATGTTCGGCGGCGTGGTCATGGTGGTTGGCTTGTGCATTCTGGCGCTGCCGGTGGCCATCATCTCGACCGGTTTTGCCCAGGAGCTCAATCGCCGCGACTTCGTCATCAACTGGTCCTTGATGTCGCGCATCCCGATGCTGGCCGAACTGGATGCCAACGCCGTCGCCGCGATCATCCCCGTCCTGCACGCTCACAATTATCCGCCCAACATGAAGATCCTCGAAGACGGCAGCCCCGCCGACGCGATCTATTTCGTCGCCTCAGGGCGCGTCATCCGGCGCGCCGCCGAAGACACCCGCGCCTACACCACCGGCGACGTCTTCGGCACCGTCGCCATGATCCAGGGCGACACCCATCACGCCGCCTTCCTCACCGGCTCCAAATGCCGGCTTCTCAAGTTGCATCGCGAAGATTTCCTGCGCCTTGAGCTGACCCATCCCACGATAACCCGGCATATCCGGCAATTGGCCGCGCAGCGCGGCGGCAGCGGTCAGGACTGACGCAATCCGGGCAGGCCACCGCCGCCGCACGGCGACGCGCTCACCTTAGGCGCACCCGATGGCTTGACCCGGGCGGGTTTTCCCGGCGATGTCCCATTTAGAACCGACTCGTTCACGCAACCGCAACGGCAGCGATGATCTAATGAGCCGGTAGTCAATAGGGCGGCTGGACACCGCCGTAACCGGAGTGCAGCCAGGTGGCCGGCGCCTTACTCAACACCATGCGGCTTGGCCGGGCCGGCCTCGTGCTGGCCCAGCACGGCGTGCACTTCGTGCCCAAGGGCATGACCGTGCCGCCACTGCTCAAGGTCGCGCTCATCGCAACGGCTCCGATCCGCTGGGTGACCGCACCCTTTCGTATCGGCAAGCCCC
>CAZDNY010000003.1:0-19124 GCA_964506885.1 uncultured Hyphomicrobiaceae bacterium
CGCGTCGAGCACATGGGGCTCGGCGAAATCAGGTCCGCCATGGGTTATACGGTGGCCGACGGCAGCGATGCGATTTTTACCGGCCGCGGATCGTACGACATCCAGAATCTCGCGCAGAGCCCCGGCATGATCGGTGACGTCGACGGCACGCGTTTCATGCCTTGCTTGTTGCTCCGCGTCAGCGGTGCGCACCTGCAGGCGCGCCTGCGCCCCGATGCTCTCCACCTGCCCACGCAGCCTCGCTGGAAGTTCGGCGCGCGCTGCATAGAGCGCGAACTTGATCGAGGACGAGCCTGCGTTCAGCGTCAGGAGGGTGTCATGCGGCATTTGTCGGTGCGTCTGTCATTCTGGCGACTGCCCGGTGCCGAGGGTTGCGCGTTGCAGCCGATTGCGGCCGCGACCCGGCCAGTCAGGCAGGCGTATCACAGAAATGAGCGTCGATGTCGATGGACCAGCGGTGCACGGCGCGCAGCGGCGGCTCAGGTGGTCAGCGCGGACAGAAGATCGCGCGAGATGCGGTCCGCCAGCTGACGCATGACAGCGTAGCCGCTGGCCGTATCGGTGGCGAAATATGCGGTCAGATCGCTGCCGCCAATGGCGAGGACGGTCGTGTCCTCCAGGCAGGTTGCGGTGGCGACGCGGCGCGGCTCCTCACCGGTCAGCGCGGCCCAGCCGAAGGTTTCGCCGGCTTCCATGATCGAATGGGGCGATGCGCGATTGCCCACGCCCAGGGAGAAGCGGACGCGACCAGAGACGACGACATAGACCGCCGAAGCCGCATCGCCGAGCTTGTAGACGTCGTCGCCCTCCTCGTAATTCTTGGTCTGCGCTATCTTGGCAATCGACGCGATGGCATCGCTGCTCAGCCCCTTGAAAAGGCTCGCGCTGGCCAGCACTTTTTGCGCTTCGGTGGCGTCGATCATCGTTGTCAGCTCCTGTTCCGGCCAGCTGGGCCGGCATTCTCAATTTTGAATCTAGCACATGCGCCAGCGCGGCGGGATAAGGCGCGCCAGCTCCGGAATCAGCCGAACTTGTCGTAGCGGATGAACTGAGCCGGCAGGCGCGCCTCCATGATCAGCATGCGCAGGGCGCCATCGACCATCGGCGGCGGCCCTGCGACGAAGCCCACCATGTTGTCGTAGCGGCCGGCCATCTCGCGAGCGGCCACTTCGTGAACGAAGCCACCCGCCAGGCGGATTTCGGGATGATCAGGATGGGTCGCCTGCGGCGGCTCCTCGTTGGATAGCGCAATCGTCACTTCCAGATTGCCGCCGGGGCGGCGCCCCTGGTCGGCGAATTCAGCCGTATAGAAACAGGCCTGCATCGTGCGCACACCAAAGAGGATGTGGCCAGTGTGCGACTTGCGGTAACCGCTGCGCGTAGCGTGTTCGGCAATCGCCATCATCCCAGCGACGCCTGAGCCGCCGGCAATGCACACGAAGTTCTTCGATTCCTCGGGGCGGAACGTGGCCCGACCGAAGGGGCCTGTCAGCTTGAGCGGCTTGCCTGTCACGTCGGTTTCAAACAGCCAGTCGGAAAAGCGGCCGCCGGGCTTGCGCTTGACGACGAAGACGAGCCGATCCGTGCTGTCGGCGTGGTTGACCATCGAATAGGCGCGTGCGCCGGCAACGTCCTCGCAGGTGACGGCGGCGAACTGACCGGCGGCAAAAGCCATTGGACGATCGAGCACGACTTCGAAGTGGATCACGTCATGGGTGAGACGTTGCGCCTTGTCGATGCGGCCGGAGAAATCGGCGGGCTTGGCTGTCGTGTCGTCGATCGGTTCGACCTTGGCGGGCACGCGCACGACACAGTCGCCATGTGCATGGGCCTGACAGAGCAGCACCTCGTTCTTGGCGCGCTTGACATAGGCGAGACCGGGAGCCTCGTCCCAGCCCAGCTTGACATCACCTTCCATGACCCTGGCGCGACAGGTTCCGCACGTGCCTGTTGCACACTCGTAGGGCAGACCGACGCCTTCCTTCAGTCCGGCGTAGAGAAGATTGTCGCTGGCGTCAGTCTCGAACTCGGTGATGCCCGACTTGCTCTGGACCGTCACTTTCATGGCGCGCGAGATCTCTTCAAGCAGTTGGGGCGGGGCTGCGGCGGGCGCCGACAGCGCGAGTGCGGTGCTTCATGCCCTCTTTAGGGCGGGGCAGCGCGTGGCATCCAGACGATCTAAGCGTCAGGCCTTGGAGAAGAAGGCGTCATCGTCCATATCGTCTTCGTCGTCGAACTCGTAGACGATCTCCTCCTCCACGAAGGCCAAGACGTCACCGTTCTCTTCCTTGCACTGGTAGGTCTTGAGATCCTTTTCCGTCTCGGTTCCCTCCATCTTGAGGGTTTCGAGATTCCAGGCCCACAGGTGCTTGGTGCAGGTCAGGACGCAGTTGGCAATAACACCGGACTCCTCGAGCGGCTCCTCCATGTGCGGGCAGACGGGCGGCATTGCTGCAAAGCCTGAGCCGTAGTTGGCGATGACGATCGGGATGCCGCCGGCGATCCAGAACTTCTTGAGCGTGTTGGGCGCCACATCGGCGGCCTTGCAGACCTTGATCCAGCTCATCTTGGGTGCAGTTCCTTCCTCGCCCTTGGCGGGCGGTGCCATTCTTATTGCGGTGGGCCTTCGAAGGCGCCTGGCTCTGGCGCGCTGTACCCGATCCGGGACTGGCGTTGCCAAGTTGTCCAGGAGAAGGCGCACGGCGCAGAGCGAGTGCGGGCCGGGCTGGCAGGCGCGCGCCTCGCATCAGGCGCGCGCTTGCAGACCGGCTTTGACTTCAAAGCGGCCAGTGGGAGCCCTTGTCAAGACGGCGGTTGTCGAGCCGCACCTCGCGCTTGACGAACTTCGCCTTGCCATCCTCGAACTTGAAGGTGTCGTGATACTTGCCAACCAGGAACAGCCGGCTCTCGCCGGAGTCGAGGTGCGAGTTCACGCCGTCGAGCATGTTCTGGTAGATGACGAAGGAACTGATCGCAGTGGCTCCAGACAGGTCGTCGGCAACATCGACCGTATAGACCGAGGTGTGACGGCGCAGCGGCGAGTGGTCAGTATTGTGCTTGGGCAGCAGGCGGACCAGCGTTTCCATCTCCTTGCGCTTGCCCTGCAGGTAGATCATGTCCTTGTTGATCTCGGGGCTGAAGGCCGAAATCCGGTAGTGGAAGTCCTCGTCACACAGGTCGAGCCAGTCTTCCCACTTCTGGTCATCCAGCGCCATGGTCGCGCGGTAGATCGTATCGCGAACCACGGACGCCGCATCGTGTCCGTTCTTGTGCATGGACGCATCTCCCATTTCGTCGAGCGATTAGTTGCTATTATTGGTTTGTTTGACTTGGTAACGGCTCCGGAGGCACGCGTCGCGCCGTGACCGGCAGATCGAACTGAGCTTGTTGCGCAGGCCCGATGATGCAGCGGCAAGGTCCGGAGAGAGCGGGGCGGCCCATGGCTGGTGCCGCCCCTTCAGGGTCTTGCGATTGCCTACTCGGCCGCCTCGGCAGACTCGCCCGGGTTGCGCTCGTGCCAGGGCTGGTTGGGATCGTTGGGCAGACGGTTCATCCAGCGGCCCCACTCGTCGTAGTAGTGACGCATGCCGATCTCGTCGTGGATCGTCGCGTTCTCGTGACGTCCGTGAAGGATCTGACGCGGCTCGGTGTGCGGACGCATCGTCGTGCCCTGACCGGCGACGCCGATCAGGTCCTCGTGCAGGTTGCGGCCAAACGGACCCCAGATGGAGTTGTGGTGGTTGATGCGGGTCTCGCGCTCTTGGGGCGTGTCCCTCTTGAGGCCCAAGCCCCGGAACTCGATCATCACCTTGTCAGGGCCGAGCGGCGTGACGATGTCGCAACGAAGCGCCGATCCGCGCAGGTTGAAGTTCATGCCCGGGAACAAGTCGACCATGTACCACTGGTTGGGCGGCAGGTGCGGGAACGACAGGTCGCCGCGGCTCTCGAAGCCTTCGTAGTTCTCGTAGTTCACCTCGAAGGTGCCGACCACGACGTGACCGTGCTTGAAGGCGAAGTTCTTGCGCGCGAAGTAGGCATCGTTGAAGCCGGTCACGCGGTTATGGTAGTGCATGAAGTCGTGATAGAACTCGCTGTTGGTGTCGTGCCACAGCTTGTAGTTCGTATCGATGATCGCCTTGTGATAGTGGAACACCTCGAGCGGCTCGGCGTCGATGCTCTTGCGCAGGCACTCGAACGGCTCACCGGCCCACTCCTCCAGACCGATCTCGGGGTTGTCGTCGAGATTGACCCACACGAAACCGCCGAACTTGACCTCGCAGCGCAGACGCCGCAGGCCTACGTCTTCCTTGCACAGGCGGTCCTGGTAGCCTTCCTTCTCGCGGGCCACGTAAACGCAGTTGCCCTTCATGTCGAACTGCCACGCGTGGAACATGCAGGTGATGCGCTTGGGGTTGCCGGAGGGCTGTCCCTCGAGGAAGCTGCCGGACGGGCGCCGCTCGAGCAGCATGCCGCGGTGCGGACAGACGTTGAGGAAGGCGCGGATCTCGTTGTCGGGACCGCGCGCAACGATGATCGGCTCACCGGCGATCGACGTCGTGCGGAAGTTGTAGGCTTCGGGCAGTTCCGATTCGTGGCAGACCGGAACCCAGACCTTCTTGAAGATCTTCTCCATTTCCTCGTCGAAAATCTCCTGCTCGGAGTAGACGCGGCTGTCGATCCACTCGCCGCCTTCAAGTTTCGGGGTGGCGACCCACTGGCTATGATTCCTCGCTGGCATTCCTCGACCTCCTCCTGAAACCCGCTCGGTTGAGATGGTGGCGGGTTTTCGAAACTGATTGCTCGCTGCACGTCATTCTGCCGACTGCGTGTCGCCCGCGGCACGGTGCGTTAACGCTTGCCGGCTCGCGACCATTGTGCGCTCATTCGTCGCCTTGCCTCAAGCCCGAGACACGAAAACGCGGATACCGACCCGCAGATTACGGCCCGGACTGTGCCACAGCGATGATTGATGAAAACAATCAAAACTTCCTATCACGTGATCGAACCTACAAATTAGAGCGGTGACCTGGCCGTTCGACAAGGCTCGGCTCCAGCGCCCGCGCGAATCGCCTCCAGTTAAGGCAGCAGGCTTGCGCAGGCATGGCCGCAGAGGTGAACGGGACACAGGGGCGGCGGACACGACCACAAAACGATCGTTATTCACGTTTCGAGGTTAAGCGGCTTATGTGCGGGTCAACCTGAGCAACACGCCACTGTGATAGGTTCGGGGTATCACAGCATCAATACGAACGATTTTACATGTGGTTGTTTGCATCGTGCCATTATAGCTGCGACAACTTGGCCTGCGCCGGTGGTTCACCGGGTGCATGTCTCGGTCGGGCGTGACGCCCGCAAGCGAGATTTGGAAGGCTCACGGCCTTCTACTCGGGCGAAACAGGGGAGGAATTTATCTAGCCAAGACATATACTTACGACAAAATGCTGTGCCTGAAAACAAGACAAATCACAGACACACGCATCGCAAGACCAAGAGGCACCGTCAAAGGTCCCGGGTTCAACTGCAAAGCTTCGGGAGGAAGCGCACATGCGATTGCACAAAACACTTGGAATTGGTGCCGCCGTGGCGGCACTGGTGGCCGCTCCGCTGACGGCTCAGGCCAAAGTGGAGTTCGGCAAGAAAGGCGAAAAGGTCAACCTCGTCGTCGGCTATCAGCCCTACTACACGGAATCGTGGTCGGGCGTCGTCAACAACGGAAAAGGCTTCTGGAAGAAGTATCTGCCTGAAGGTTCGACGGTCGAATTCCAGGTCGGTCTGCAAGGCTCGGTGATCGTCAACGCGATGACCGGCGAGAAGCAGCACATCGGCTACATGGGTGACATGCCCTCGATTGCATCGACGTTCCGCAACCTCGCCGACCGCGGCGGCACTGACATCCGCATCGTCGCAGTGGCTGGCACGTCGAAACAACAGTGCAATATCTTCCTGGTTCGCAACGACGCACCGAAGTTCGGCAACGGTATGGAAGCCGTGAAGTGGCTGGACGGCAAGATCACTTCGGCCCCGCACGGTGCCTGCACCGATCGCTTCGCGCGTCTGGCGTTCGACAAGGCCGGCATCAAGCCGCAAAGCTATCTCAACCAGAACATCGAGGTCATCACGACCAACTTCCGCGCCGGCAAGCTCGACGCGGCTGCGATCTGGGAGCCCACAGCGACCAAGATCGAAAAGGCAGGGCTCGCCCGCCGCGCTGCCTCGGGTGAGGACTTCGAAATTCTCGACGGCGCCTTCATAGTGATGCTCAACGACCTCATCCAGCAGCGTCCCGACGTCGTGGAAGGGTGGATGGAAAGTGAGCTCGACTCGCAGCTCTTCATCGCCGACCTCAACAACGCCGGCGAAGTTGCCAAGATGGCTGAATCGCAGACCGAACAGATCGACAAGAAGGTGCTGTGGGCGGCTCTTTACGGCTCCGACAGCGCACCGGGTTCGGTGAAGCTTCAGCTCGACTTCGTCGTCAACGACCGCGTCAAGTCGCTGCTCAGCGACGCCACGGCGTTCCTTTACAGCCTGCCGAAGAAGCCGGCAGCGGCAGAGAGCATTCGTGCGGAAGCCGTTGACGACAGCATCGCACGCAAGGTCCTGGAAAAGCGCGGCCTGACGAGCCCGCTCGGCGTGATCAAGGCGCAGCCGCTCTCTGCTTTCAAAGAGTAAGCGGTGCCACGAACTTCGCGTGGCAGGGCATCGACCTTGTCCTGCCACGCGGAACTTCGAACTCTAACCGGCTCAAAGTGCACTTGCCCAGGCATAGGCATGCCGCGCGGACGAGGCGATCGCCAGTTGCATACCGGCGACCGTCAAGCGCCCTAACGCAGGCATCGGCGCCTGAACCAGTTTCGTCAGCACGACTGAACCTCTGAAGAGGATCGTGCGAATGGCGTGCCCCAGCAATCGCGGGGCGACAGTTTCTCGAACAGCAGGCATGCAGCCAGTCATGTGCTTGGCGCTCGCTTGCAGTACATCAGCTCTAGACCGCACTCAGGATCGGACAGCCAACAATGACAGCAACCAACAGCCAGGACAGCACGGCCGACGAAGGCCGGCGGATGGAAGCCCCCACAGGGCTTGCGCTTGTCTGGTACCGCATCAAGAAGTCGCTCGGCACGCCGGGACCATACCTTACCTTCGTGGGTATCTTCCTTTGGCTTTTCGTCTACTGGCTCTTGTGCGAGGGCCTGAAGGTCGACCGGTTCGACAAGATCCCCGGCCCGGTAGCGGTGGCGAAAGACTGGTTCTCGCCGACACCGTTCCAGGGCATCTCCATCTACACCGAGGAATACTACAACCACATCCTGGTGAGCTGCCGGCGCATTCTGATCGCGTTCGGCATCGCGACAGGCGTGGGCGTGCCGCTGGGCCTCTTCATGGGATGGTCGAAAAAGGTGCGTGACTACACCTTCCCCATCCTCGAAACGCTGCGTCCCATTCCGATCCTGGCATGGGTACCGCTGGCGATCCTGATGTTCCCGGGCTTCGAAGGTCCGGTGATCTTCCTCGCCACGCTCGCCTCGCTGTTCGTAACGACGCTCAACACGATGCTCGGCGTGCAGTCGATCGACGAATCCTACTTCCGCGCAGCAGGCTGCCTGGGCTCCAGCAACTGGGACATCTTCAAGAATGTCGTCGTCCCCGGCGCCCTGCCCTACGTCTTCACCGGCCTGCAGATCTCGATCGGCGTGGCCTGGTTCTCACTCGTCGCCGCCGAGATGGTCTCTGGCGACCACGGTCTCGGCTACCTGATCGTCGACAGCTACATGAACAACGTCACCGTGCCGATGGTGATCGGCATGATCACGCTCGGCTTCGTCGGCTGGTTTACCTCGGTCCTCGTACGCATTGTCGGCAACTGGCTCATGCAGTGGCACGTCAAAGCGCTTGCTTTGCAGGGCCGTTGAGGAACCGCTCACCCAGGGAACAACAAACCTCATGAACGATATGACCATGAACTCAAAAACTGCAGCGGGCACACAATCGGTTGCGAAAACCGGTCACAACGCCCCGATGGGCGGAGCGTTATCGATACGCAACGTGTCGAAAATCTACGACCCCGAAGGCGTCAACGTGTGCGCTGTCGACGACTGCTCGATGGAGATTGCAGCAGGCGAGGTGTGCATGATCGTCGGCCCGTCGGGCTGCGGCAAGACCACGCTGCTCAATGCGATCGCCGGCTTCCACTCGATTACCGAGGGCGAGATCCGGCTCGACGGCGAACTGCTGTGCGGCCCGGGCAGGCCGAAGGCGACACAGGGTGCCGACCGCATGGTCGTGTTCCAGAACGGTGCGCTTTTCCCCTGGAAGACGCTGGCGGAGAACGTTGCCTACGGTCCCATCGTGCAAAAGCGCATGAGCAAGGCCGAGGCCCGCGACAAGGCCTATCACATGCTCGCCGAGGCGGGGCTGGGTGATTTCGGCGACAAGTATCCCGGCGAGGTATCTTCGGGCATGGCGCGTCGCGCGGAAATCGTGCGCGCCTTGATCAACGAGCCCAAGGTGCTGCTGCTCGACGAGCCGTACCGAATCGATCATGCACGAGTCGCTGCTGGAGACGTATGACCGCACGAAGGTGACGATCTTCTTCATCACGCACGACCTGGAAGAAGCAATCTTCCTCGGTGACAAGGTGCACATCGTCACGACACGCCCGTGCAGTCTGAAGAAGACAGTGGATGTGACGATCCCGCGTCCGCGGACCTACGAGAGCCTGTCTTCGGAAACCTTCCGGCACCTCATGGAAGAGGTCAACGAGGCGGTGCACGAAGAAGCCGTGAAGGCCTTCCAGGCGGGTGAGCGCGAACTCGCCTAACAGGTGCGGCGCGAACGCAGGACACATTCGAGAACATCAACACCGCCAGTCCATGGCGGCTAACGGAACGGACAACAATGGCGAACGTTGCACACTCTGGCCCGGCTCCCGTCGTGAGGCAGAAGTCGAAGCTGGCCAAGATGATGGAGAATCCGTCGCTGTGGCGGGGCATGCTGGCAATTGCCATCTTCCTTTTTGTATGGGAGATCGGTTCGCGCTTCGATGAATGGTTCGGCAAGGAATACACTCTGCCATTCGTCGGCCTCATTCCGCCGCCCACGGCTGTTGCCGAGGCGTGGCTCGAGATCCTGCCCCAGCCGGGTTACTGGGAAAGCTGGGTTCAGAGCTTCAAACGCGTTCTGACCGGCTTCGGCGCCGCCATGATCCTCGGCATCCCGTTCGGCCTCGCGCTCGCGACGAACAAGTACTTCCGCGACCTGTTCTTCCCGCCGTTCGAGATCCTGCGTCCGATCCCGCCGCTGGCGTGGGTTCCGGCTTCGCTGATCTTCTGGCCGACCAACGAGATGTCGATCGCTTTCGTGACCTTCCTCGGCGCCTTCTTCACGATCGTGATCAACGTGCTGGGCGGTGCGCGCACAATCGACGTGCGCTACCTGCGCGCAGCCCAATCGATGGGTGCGTCGCAATGGGATCTGTTCTCAAAGATCATTCTGCCGGGCACGCTGCCCTCGATCTTCACCGGCGCGGCCGTCGGCATGGGCATCACCTGGGAAGTGGTGCTCGCTGCCGAAATGATCTCCGGCGGCGGCACGCAGGGCGGCGGTGGCCTCGGCTTCTTCATCTGGAACTCCTACATGGGCGGCTCGCTCGAACAGGTGGTGGTCGGCATGATCTCGATCGGTATCGCCGGCTATCTGTCATCGAGTGCGATCCGCTGGCTCGGCGACGTGCTGATGCCCTGGCGGCGTCTGTTCTGACCACGCAGACGGAACATTCACCGCTCAGTGACATCGCGCAAACCAAAGGAAGGCTTATCCGCCCATGACCGCGACAGAAACCACCAGCGCCGCAGCTACAACGGCCAACGGGGAGGTCGATCCGCAGACCGTCGGCAAGAGCCGGCTGGAACTGAAGAACGTCTCCAAAGCCTATGGTGAGGAGTGGGATCTCCAGCATGTGATCTCCGATCTCACGGTCGACATCCCACCTGGAAAGCTGACCGTGGTGGTCGGCCCCTCGGGCTGCGGAAAGTCGACGCTCGTCAACCTGATCGCCGGCTTCGAGAAGCCGGACTCCGGACAGATCCTGCTCGATGGGAAGCCGGTGACCGGGCCGGCAAAGGACCGCATGGTCGTGTTCCAGGAGACCGCCCTCATTCCCTGGCAGACGACCTACCAGAACGTCGTGTTCGGTCCGAAGCTGCGCGGTGACCTGAAGGGCAAGGCGCTCGAAGATGAAGCCAAGCGGCTGCTCGTAAAAGTCGGGCTGGGCGAGTTCATGCACAAATACCCGCTGCAGCTGTCGGGCGGCATGCAGCGGCGCGCCGAGCTTGCCCGGGCGCTGATCAACGAACCGCGCATCATGATCATGGACGAGCCGTTCCGCGGTCTGGATGCGATGTCGCGCGGATTGATGCAGGAATTCTTCCTCCGGCTGTTTGAAGAAAACCGCCGCACGAACCTGTTCGTCACGTCCGAAATCGACGAAGCCATCTTCCTTGCCGACCGGCTCGTGATCCTGTCGAACCGACCGGCCACCTTGCGCAAGGTCATCGAGATCGACCTGCCGCGGCCGCGCCACTACACCATGCTCAGCTCCGCGGAGGCCTATGCCTACAAGCGCGATGCCATGGAACTCCTGCACGAAGAGGCAATGAAGAGCTTCCGTCCATCCACGTCGACTTCGAATTTCAAGCAGAGCTACTCCAGTCCGGGCGGTCATTGAGCAAGTGGGCAGACGCCGCATGGTGGGTGAAAAATAGTTAAGAGAGCACCTCATGCTCGAAATGCTCAACACGCTGGCTCAAAGGCCGATCGTGGCCATTCTGGCAATTGCGGGCGCGCTCCTGGTTACAGCGGGCGCGCTCGTGGCCAGTCCCGACCCCAAGGCGCCGCCGCGGCCGGCAGCGCAGTACTTGACGGTGGCCGGATACGCCCTCACGATAGCCAGCATCTTCCTGTTCATCGCCGCGGGGTTCCTCTCCGGGCGGTAATGCGCTGCGGACTCCCCGCAGCAATCCTCCCGGATCCATTCCTTTCGTCATGCTGATCGAAGCAGAGGGCCTGCACAAATCGTTTGGCTCGGTAGCCGCCGTTCGCGGCATATCGCTGCGCGTCGCGCGGGGCGAGCGCGTTGGTGTGCTCGGCCCTAATGGGGCAGGCAAATCGACGACCTTGCGCATGCTGGCCGGCACGCTTGCGCCCGACCGCGGATGGGCGCGGATTGCAGGCCAAGATGTGGTGGCCGGCCCGCTTAACGCGCGGGCGGCGATCGGGTACCTGCCCGAGGCCGCCAACGGCTTCAGCTCGCTTACGGTTGCGGAGTTCGTGATCTTTGCCGCGCAGGCGCGCGGCCTAGCGGGCCAGTCCTTCAAAGCCGCCGTCAACGGCATAATCGAGCGGCTGGACCTCGGAGCAGCGCTGCACCGGCCGCTCGGCACGCTCTCGAAAGGCTGGCGGCAGCGCGCGTGGCTGGCGCAGGCCCTGGTGCACGACCCGCAGGTGCTGATCCTCGATGAGCCGACCGACGGTCTCGACCCCAACCAGAAGATCGCATTACGCGGGCTTCTTGCCGAACTTTCCAAAGACAAGGCGATGCTGATCAGTACGCACATTCTGGAGGAAGCGGAGACGCTGTGCGACAGGCTGGTCGTGATTTCCGATGGCCGCGTCGCAGCCGATGCCAAGACCAGCGCGCTTGCCGACTCTTCAGGGCGTCTCGCGTCGGCGTTCGTCAGGCTGACGGCGGCTGACGGCGCGGGTGTGGAGGCACCGCCTCAACCATGAACGCGGCTGGAGAGAGCAAGGGCAGCAGCACCCACAGCGCGCGCATGTCGTTCCTGACGGGTTCGGTCGCGATCGCGCGCAACGGCGTTCGCCAACTTGCTTCGTCATTGATGACGCCGCTGTTCCAGGCGACCTTCCTGATCGCCCTGGCGATGGCGATCTTCCTGGTTGGCCGCGTCTATCACACAGACGTCACTTCACTTGACCTGCAATGGACGTTCTTTCCGTGGGTCGCGGGGATCTTCGTGCCGGCGCTGGCCATGCAGGCCTTTTCCGATACACCTGGTGATCGCCGCATGGAGCTGTTCGCGAGCCTGCCGGTGTCCCCAGCAGCCATTGTGACCGGCACATGGATCGCGGGCGTGCTTGTGCTTGTTGCGACACTGGCCCTGACGTTTCCATTCCCGCTGACGATGGCTTATCTGGGCGACCTCGATGCAGGTGCCGCGTTTGCTGGATATATCGGCGCCGCCGGGTTCTTGATGGTTGCATACGCCGTTGCACTGCTCGCGGCGGCGGCGACGCGCGATGCGATCGGGGGATATGTCGTCGGTGCGCTTTCGTTGATGGCGCTGCAGCTGGTGGGCAGCGACGCGGGATCGCAACTGGTGCGCGGCACCTTCGCGGAGCCGCTGGTCGCGGTCCTGCCGCAGCTGACACCCGGTTATTGGCTGGCCGACATGGCGACCGGCCGGATCGCGCTCGCCGGCCTCGTCTATGTGGCCGCGGCCTCGACGCTGGCGCTGGCCGCAGCGGCCTTCCTGATCGCGCAGCGACGCAGGGCCGGAAGTCGCAGCAAACGCGGGGAGCTGGTGGCACGGAGCATGCGCGCCGGTCTTTGGGTCGTGGCGGCGGCCGGGCTCATCGCCGGGGGAGTTGCTCTGGATGCCGGTGTCGATCTCACCGAGGAAGGCGAATTCACGCTGCATCCCGAGACGCAAGCCATCGCGCGCACTGCACCAGCCGGTACGCGGATCGATTTCTACTGGAGTGCCTCGAACGGCGACATCCCCGCCGCCATTCGCCAGCACGCGGTGCGGGTCGAGCGTCTGCTGCGCCGGGTGGCACGGCTTTCGGAGGGGCGCGTCACGCTCATCAGCCACGATCCCGAACCCGACACGGAGGCGGAGGACACCGCGCGCATCAAGGGCGTGGAAAGCGTGGCCCTGTCGGCGGGCGGCAGCTTCATGCTGGGCGCCGCATTCAGCCGTGGAGAGCGACAATCGGCGATCGCCTATTTCGTGCCGGATCGCGGTCCGGTTCTGGAATACGACGTCGCCTCGACGCTGGCAGCACTGGGACGCGAGAGAACACCGCGCATCGGCATCCTGTCGCCGCTCATCACACCCAGCAATGCCACCACGCCACGTGAAGGACTGGCGATCCTGGAGGAGATCAAGCGGCAATACGACGTTGCCATCGTGCCCCATTTCGCCGACGCGCTGCCAGAAGGATTGGACGCGCTTCTCGTCATCGACGCCACCATCCTCAAACCGGCGATGCTGCGTGCCATAGATGCACATGTGATGGCCGGGCGCGGACTGGTCGTTCTGATGGATCCGTTCGTGCGCTTCAACAGCGGATCGAACGCGGTCCTGCCGGAGCCGGGCGAGGACATCAACGATATCTCCGACCTGCTCGCGCGCTACGGCCTGCGCTTCGAAGGCAAGGCGGTGGTGGGCGATGCGGCGCTGGCGTCCACGGTCGGCGCAGGCGACCAACGTTTCCTTTATCCCTTCTGGCTGCGCGCGCGCCGTGCTCAGTTTTCGGCTACCCATCCACTTGTCGCCGGCCTCAACGAACTTGGGTTCGCCGAAGCCGGTGCGTTCACGCTGCTGGCGCCGCAACGCACCAGTGCTCTCGTCTCGACAACGGACGCAGCGGGCGCGTTGCCGCGTGGCGACTTCAAGGACGGCAATCCGCAAGAACTGGCCGCGCGACTGAAGCCCGACGGTGGCGCGCGAACCATCGTTGCGGCCATCGAGGGAGCAGTGCAAAGCGCCTATGCCCGCGATTCTGCAAGCGGTACGGCGAGCGGCACGGCTGCTGAATCAACTGACGCGCGGATCTTTGCAGTCGCGGACGTCGACTGGATTTTCGATCCATTGACCTACACAAGCGGTGCTGGCGGTGAGGGACGCAACCTGTCGCGGCCGCTCAACGACAATGTGGCGGCGTTGTCGAACCTCCTGGAGGCCGCGGCCGGCCGCAGCGGCCTTGCCGGCATCCGATCGCGCGGACGACTGGCGCGCCCCTTCACCCGCGTCGCCGGCATGCTGTCGGATGCCCAGGAGCGGTACCGCGAGAAAGAGGCGGACCTGCTCGGGCGCATCTCGCGGGTCGAGGCGAACGTGCGCAAAGTGCTGGAGCTTTCCGGCGCGCACAAACTTTCGGAGCTGCCTGAAGAAATCCAGGGAAAGGTGCGCGAACTCCGGTTGGCGCTGCTGCCCTACCGGCGTGAGTTGCGCGCATTGCGCCAGACCATGCGGGAGGACGTCGAGCGCCTCGGCTGGCGGCTCAGCGTAATGAACCTGACGGCCGGACCACTGCTGGTCATTCTGCTAGGGCTCATCGCGCGCTGGTGGCGGCGACGCTCGGTGGCGCGCATTCTCACCTAATCTGAAATGTCATCGGCGGGGATGATGTCCGCACAGCGGGTGACTATTACGCACTGAGCGTATAAAGCCGGCACATGCGAACGCCTGCGCGCCCTCATATTCAAGACGCATGATTGTCCGGAGGAAAATAACCGGACTCTATTCATTGATAGCGGGAAACTGCTTGTGTCAAAGACGGTCAACGATACGCTCGACACACTGGCAGATTTTTCCTTTTGACACAAAAAATGCCTCGGGCACATGAGGCCAGTTGTCACCCGAGCCGATGTCATGAGCGGCCCCTTCCCGGAGTGGGATCTGGGTCTGCAGATGCCGGTCCGTCTGTCCCAGCCAAGTGGCGTGGACACTCGTGCCAACGATTTTGACTGCTCAACGCGCAATGCCCGTTTGACCACCATCATTCGGGAAGGGGGTTGGTTTGTCTATCGGCGGGCCAGAAATGGCCCGGTCGCCCAACCATCCACGCCAGGGAGTGCATCGTAAGAATGCCACCCCTGCATCATGCTGGCTTTTGGACTGTTTCGCTCGGCTTCAAGGGCGATCGAGGCAGGCGAGAATGCACAGCATGCATTGCGTCATCAAAACATTCGGGAGGAATGCGAAACATGGATCACCGCAAGTCATCGAGGCGCGGACGCGAGGGCTTATCGGCCGAGACCCCCGATGCGCCCGGCTCGCACGGGCGCCGAAACTTCCTCAAAGGAGGATTGGTCTTCGCCGGCGCCGCAGCAGGGACCAGCCTCTCTGCGCATGCGGCGAAGCTCGCGGTTCCCGCCTCCAACCAGGAGATGGGCCGCGAGATGGAACTCAAGGCCTACGGCGTGCCTTCGAAGTACGAAGCGCATGTCACGCGCAACCGGACGGATGTCCTCGTCAACAAGCAGAAGTGGTCAGATTGGAGCATGACGCCGCTCCAGCATCAGATCGGCATCATCACGCCCAACGGTCTGATCTACGAGCGTCACCATGCCGGAGTGCCCGACATCAACCCGGCCAACCACATGCTGGTTGTTCACGGCATGGTCAAGCAGCCGATGAAGTTCACGATGGACGACATCATGCGCTTGCCATCGGAGTCGAAATTCCACTTCATGGAATGCTCGGGCAACGGGCTGACGGATTGGAAGGCCCCGAAATCGAAAACCGTGCAGCAAACGCATGGATTGCTGAGCTGCGCCCAATGGACCGGCGTACCGCTGTCGTGGCTGATCGATCGCGCAGGTCTTGCTGACGGCGCCAAATGGCTGCTGCTCGAAGGTGCTGACGGTGCAGCGCACGCCCGTTCGATCCCGATCGACAAGGCCATGAACGACACGATGATCGTCTATGGCATGAACGGCGAGATGCTGCGGCCGGAGAACGGCTATCCGCTGCGCGCGTTCATTCCGGGCTGGGAGGGCAACGTTTCGGTGAAATGGCTGCGGCGCATCAAGGTGTCCGACAAGCCTTGGCACCTGCGTTCAGAAACGGCCCGCTATACCGACCCGATGCCGGGGGGCAAGTGGCGGCAGTTCTCGATGGTCATGGAATGCAAGTCCGTGATCACCAGTCCGTCCGGCGGCATGGCCTTGAAGCATGGGCCGGGCGCCTATGAAATCCAGGGTTTTGCATGGTCCGGCAACGGCACCATCAAGCATGTCGACATCACCACCGATGGTGGCAAGACGTGGCAGGAGGCGCGTCTGGAAGACCCGGTCCTCGACCGTTGCCTGACACGGTTCCGCTTCCTTTGGAACTGGGACGGCGGACCGGCGAAGATCGCCAGCCGCGCCGTGGACAGCACCGGCTATGTGCAGCCGACTGTCGCGGACATCGAGAAGAGACGCGCGCTGACGGGTTTTGTTCAGCATCACAATGCAATCTTCCCGTGGTCGATTGCTCCGTCGGGGGAGGTGGCCAATGCGATTGCATAAGATGAAAGGCGCCGCACTGGGCGCATTCGCAGTCGTGGTGGCGGCCGGACTCGGCGCATCCTCAGCCCTGGCCCTGTCACAGGCCGACTTCAAGGTCGGCGCACCGATCAGCGCGGAAGAAATCGCACCCTGGGATATCGATATCTCGACATCCGATGGTGTCGGCCTGCCGCCTGGAAAAGGCAGCGTTGCCGATGGTGCGAAGATCTTTGCCGAACAGTGCGTCAGCTGCCATGGCGATAAGGCCGCGGGCGGTTCGATGTACGGCTCGATGGTCGGCGGCATAGGATCGTTCACCACGGACAAGCGCAAGCTTACTCCGGGCAGCATGTATCCCTATGCCCCGATCCTGTTCGACTACATCCGCAGGGCCATGCCGATGACGGCACCGCAGAGCCTGACCAACGAGCAGGTCTATGCTCTGACCGCCTACATCTACAATCTGAACGGCCTGGTGCCTGACGACGCGGTGCTCGACGCCAAGTCGCTTACGGCTATCAAGATGCCCAACCGCGACGGCTTCATCGTCGACGACAGGCCGGACACCAATGCCAAGCGGTGCATGGAGAACTGCCCGCCGATCAAGGAGTGATCCGGGGCGATCATTGATGGCGCAAAACATCGAATAGAATGCGCCATTATTGACAAATCGAAAGTGCAAATAGGCGGCGCCCGAAAAACTACTTGGGCGCCGCCGTTTTTTATTTTGCATGCGACAAAAGATTCATCCCGAATACCTTGCAGGCTTGATTTCAATCAAGTCGCACAACCCTCGCGGTTTTAGACTCCCTCTATCGGAATTCGATTTCGTTCCACCGAGCCCGCGCGACAGTCGCGCGAAAAGCAGAACGCAAATCCGGACCGATGAAACGAACACGCGAGGATTATTTCCATGTCAACCGAACACACCGCTCATCGCTGCAGCTCGCCGGCCTGCAAATCCGCCACGCCCGGCGGCTGCTCGGATTGCACCCTGGCCTATGACTGCCAGCGTCGCTGGGCCGGCTATCCGCTGGCTTGGCCGCTGGTCGCTATTGGGCTGGTCGGCATCGTTACGCTCGCGGTCCGGGGCCTCGGCGTCTGATCGCACGTCGGGCGGTGCGGGTCAGGTTTCGCCCCCGCGCCGCTCAGGTACCTTCCCGAAGGTGGACTTTGCTCCGGAACGCCTCGCCGCTCCGGGGCTTTTTCATGCGCGCGCCGTATCGCCGAGCGGGTGATCGAAATGGCGTACCGTCCGATAGACCCAACGGTCCAATAAAAATCCGCGCGACGCCAAGGGCGGCCGCGCGGATCAGTTCTTGTTATGGATTCCTTCGATTGCCTGGACAAGGCTTGAAGGTCTTATCAGCTCGCCTTCTTGGCGCCCGACTTGATCTCCTCGACCTTGCGCTCCCACTTCATCGCCTTGGCGAATTCGAGCGCCTCTTCCTCGGGCATGTGGATCGTTTCCTTCGGCCCGGGATAATCACGGGTCACGACATCCTTCATGTAGCGCGTGATGACGTCTTCCATGATCGGGATCAGGTCGGTGTAGATGCGCGAATGCTTGGGCACATGCTCCTCCCAGAGGTGGAAGAGGTCGGAGGAAATGATGTGCACGCCGTCGGCGCGGTTGCCGGCACCAAGGCTGATGACGGGGATCGGCATCGTCTCGGCCAGATACTCAGCGACCTCGGAGGTGGTCACCTCGCAAAGGATGGAGAAGCAGCCGGCGTCATACATTGCCTTGGCGTCGTCGATCAGCTCCTGCGCGCGTTTCGCCGTCTTGCCTTGCGCGATGAAGCCGCCCAACTGCGGCATGCGCATCGGCGTGATGCCGATGTGTCCCTGCACGGGAATGCCGGCGTTGACGATCGCCTCGATGTTGGGGGCGTGATGACGGTTGCCCTCGCACTTCATCACCTCGGCATTGGCCTCGTGGACGAAGCGGCCGGCGTTCTCGATCGCCTGCTCCTTGGAAACGTGGAAGCTCCAATATGGCATGTCGACCATGCGCAGCCCGTACTTGGAACCGCGGTCGATCGCCTGCGACATCATCATGACTTCCTCGAAGCTCACCGACACCGTGCTCTGGTGGCCGAAGAGGATCATGCCGCCGGTGTCGGACACGCACAGGATGTCCATGCCCAAACGATCCGCGACGACGGCTGTGCGGTAGTCGTAGGCAGCGAGCTGGGTGATGGGCTCACCCTTCTTCTTTTTCGCCATCAGCGTGTTGATGGTGACCTTCTTGCGTTTCGCCGGCTCCGCCATGGCGTTTCTCCCCAGGTCTTCGTGTTTTATGATGTGTTTTGGTTCATTACGGGTGGCTGCGGCCATGCTGCATCCCCAGCAGAGACGCGCACGTCCGCTGATACCTATGGGCGTCGTGGAGGGCCGTTTAGTCAAATGAGCAGAAGCTATGAGGCGTTCGCTCAAACCTATGAACCTGAGGAAACGCCGTGGCCGGCCCTATGACTGCCAGGGACCGCGCGGGCGTCGCTTTTCGGGGTCATAGAACGGGCGCGAGACCAACTCGACCTCATTGAAGATGCCGGAGGGATCTCGCAGCGCCCGACCCGGCATCTGGTGGCGATGCACAAATCCGAGCCCGAGAATGCCGCCGGCTTCGAGGCTGCGACAGGCCGACGTTATAACGATTTGATCGGGTTCAGCCGGTCGGCTGAGAGTGCGGTGCGGCTGGTAGAGCGCCACGTCGGCACTGGTCGACGCTCGGAAGCACGTCAGCGTCAGCGAATAGGATGACGTGCTGTCTTGAGGCGAGGGCACAAAACTCGCAAGCCCCGCCTCGGCGGCCGTAACGGGC
>CAZDNY010000004.1:0-18473 GCA_964506885.1 uncultured Hyphomicrobiaceae bacterium
GTGCCGCAACGATGCGGAACTGTGGGAAGCCGCAGACCAGATGCTCGGCAAGCGGCTCGTCACGGTGCAGACCGGTCCGCAAGGCAAGATCGTCTCGCGTCTTTACATTGAAGAAGCGACCGAGATCGACCGCGAATTCTATCTGTCCTACGTGATGGATCGCGCTGCAGAGCGCATCGTGGTGGTGGCGTCGGCTGCCGGCGGCATGGATATCGAGGAGATATCGCACAAAGAGCCCGACTCCATCCTGCGCGTCGCGGTCGACCCGGCGGTCGGGATGCAGGCCTTCCAGGCGCGCGAGCTGGCGTTCGGCCTCGGTGTCGAGCCGGATCTGGTGCAGCGGCTGGAGCGGATCATTCTCGGTGCCTATCGCGCCTTTCGCGACCTGGATGCGACGCTTGTCGAGATCAATCCGCTGGTGATCACGAAGGATCGCAACATCGTCGCGCTCGATGCCAAGATGTCGTTCGACGAGAACGCCTTGTTCCGGAGGCCGCAGATTTCGGAGCTGCGTGACAAGAGCCAGGAAGATCCGCGCGAGACCTATGCCTCCGATCGCGGCTTGTCCTATGTGGGTCTCGATGGCGACATCGGCTGCGTTGTGAATGGTGCGGGCCTCGCCATGGCGACCCTGGACATGATCAAGGTTACCGGCGGCGAACCCGCCAACTTCCTCGATATCGGCGGCGGCGCCAGTCCGGAGCGCGTGCAGAAGGCGTTTCGCGCGGTGCTGAAGGACAAGAACGTGAAGGCGCTCTTGGTCAACGTGTTTGCCGGCATCAACAGGTGCGACTGGGTGGCCAAAGGTGTCGTCGAGGCGATCAAGGAACTCGATATCAAGCTTCCCGTCGTCGTGCGTCTGGCCGGAACGAACGTCGAGGAAGGACGCAAGATCCTCGAGCAGTCGAGTGTGTCGGTAATTACGGCCGAGACGCTGGGTGATGCCGCTGAAAAGGCTGTCGCTGCTGCCAAGGCCAGCACGCAGGCTGCTGCGTGACAGGGAGGAACTGACTGATGGCTATCTTCATCAACGAGAATACGCCGATCCTGATCCAGGGCTTTACCGGTCGCATCGGCACGTTCCACGCTCAGGAAATGATCGACTACGGCACCAATGTCGTGGGCGGAATCACGCCGGGCAAAGGCGGAACGACGCATCTGGGCCGGCCTGTGTTCAACACGGTGAAAGGCGCGGTGGACGAGACGGGCGCGGAAGCCTCGATCGTGTTCGTGCCGCCGCCGTTCGCGGCCGACGCGATTATGGAAGCGGCCGATGCCGGAATCAAATACTGCGTGTGCATCACCGACGGCATACCGGCACAGGACATGATCCGCGTGAAGCGCTACATGCGGCGCTACAAGAAGGACTCGCGCATGCGGCTGACCGGCCCGAACTGTGCTGGAACGATCAGCCCAGGCAAGGCCATGCTGGGAATCATGCCCGGGCATATCTACGAGCCAGGGCGCATCGGCATCATCGGCCGCTCGGGCACGCTGGGGTACGAGGCCGCCTCGCAGATGAAGGCGCTGGGCATCGGCATATCGACCAGTGTCGGTATCGGCGGTGACCCGATCAACGGTTCGTCGTTCCGCGATATTCTCGAAGAGTTCGAGAAGGACCCCGAGACCGATGCGGTGCTGATGATCGGCGAGATCGGCGGTCCGCAGGAAGCGGAGGCCGCGCAGTTTGCCAAAGAGCACATGAAGAAGCCGGTGATGGCCTATATCGCCGGCCTGTCGGCGCCCAAGGGCCGCCGCATGGGACATGCCGGTGCGATTGTTTCGGCATTCGGTGAATCGGCTGCGGAGAAAGTCGAAATCCTCAAAGCGGCAGGCGTCACCATATGTCCGACGCCGGCTGACATGGGATCGACCGTCGCAAAGGTGGTCGCAACGCTCAAGAAGGTCGCTTAACGACCCCTCGTGCTGCAGCTCGGGTTGCGGCGCATTATATGGCCGGCTGCTACCGGCCGAACTCCAGCTCCGGGACATATGCGTGTCCCGGAGCACTCGAGTGCCGGCGGCGGCACGCTACGGCTGGCCCCGGGCCGGCCGGTGATCTGAACAACGCTGCAACGCCGCTCTTCAACAGACGATTTGCCCAGGCGCGCTCACAAAGCCGCGCTGGCCAAGAACAGGAATACTTCGATGCAATTGAAGCCTGACGACGTCAACGAGTTTGCACTTCGTGACGAACTGCGGCGGTTGCGCACGCAGGTTCCCGATACACCGCAGCTCAATCCGATCGTATCAATTGCATTCGACATCTCGCGCAAGCTGGAAGCGGGCGAGTTGTCACTGGATGACCTCAAGTCGCTCGCCGGTCGCTTGATGGACCGGGCCTGCATCCATCGCGCACGGCGCCTGCGCGAGCGGATCGGTTTCATCGACCATACAGAAACGCTCAAAGAGTTCGGGAACTTCATCGAAAGCCGGATTCCCGAGAGCGATGCGGAAGGCGATCCGTTCGAGGTGTTTGCCGAGCGGTGGGTACGTGCGCGCAACGGAATCGTGCTGACGGCACACCCCACGTTCGGGCTTTCGGAATCGCTGACGCGACGCATGGTGGAGATTGCCCTGGCGGATGAGGCCGAACCGGAGGAAAAGCTCGGTGTCGCGCACCGGCCTGACGACAACATCGACCTGACCTATGAGCACTCGCGTGCCATGGAGGCGGTGCGCAATCTGCGCAGCGGATACTACGAGCTGCTCAATGTCTTCTTCAGCATCACCGCACAGCACTTCGGCGAGCGCGCCTACACGCTGAAGCCGGCGCTGGCGACGATTGCGTCGTGGGTCGGATACGATCTCGACGGCCGGACCGATATCTTGTGGAGCCGCTCTTTCGTGCTGAAGCTGCAGGAGAAGCATGCAGCGTTGACCGATATTCGCGAGCGTTTCCTGACGATCCGCCATCGCATCTCGAACGACGAAGGCATCATGCGGGTGGCACGGCAGATCACGGGCAAGCTCGATCTCGCCATTGCCGCCGTCGACGAACAGATCAAGGCGCTGACGAACGCCCTGCAGGAGAGTGGCGGTCTGGCGCGCGCTGCGAACGTCATTACGCGCGGCGACAGCTACAATCTGACTTCCACAAAGCAGATCACGTCGCTCATCGACAACATGATCGAGACGGTGGAGACGCCGCAGATCAAGCGGCAGCTTGCGTCGCTCAACAGTCTTATCACGGCGACGGGGCTGGGCACCGCCCACATCCATGTGCGCATCAATGCGAGCCAGCTCAACAACGCGTTCCGGGCCTACGTGCATGAGCCGTGGACGCGGGACCTTTCCGAGCGGCAGGCGCTGCAGCGCATCGTGGAGATGATCCGGGATGTCGACGAGGAGAGCGTCAACTTCCAGACGCTGGAGCTGGAGACTGCGACCGCGATCCGGCAATTCGCTCTCATCGCGCAGATCAAGAAGCACGTCGATGCCGACACGCCGATCCGCTTCCTGATCGCGGAATGCGAGTCGCCTGCAACGGTGCTGATCGCAGTGTTTTTCGCCAAGCTGTTCGGGGTGTCCGACATCGTCGATATTTCGCCGCTGTTCGAGACGCCGGAAGGGCTGGAGTCGGGCGCGCGACTGCTCGAGCGCCTGCTGGAAGAAGATGCCTATCGGGACTATGTGCGTGGTCGCGGCCGCATGAGCATCCAGACGGGTTTTTCGGATGCCGGGCGCTTCATCGGACAAATCTCGGCGACACTGGCGATCGAGCGTCTGCATTTCGCTCTCGCGGAGATGCTGGCGCGCGCGAACCTGGGTGAAGTCGAGGCGCTGATCTTTTCCACGCACGGCGAGTCGATGGGACGCGGTGCGCACCCCGACGATCTGAAGACCCGGCTGAGATATGTCTTCTCAGACGAGGCTCGGCGGCGCTTTGCGCGCCACAACCTGCTCTTGAAGCATGAAACAAGCTTCCAGGGTGGCGATGGTTACATGTGGTTTGCGAACCGCGGGCTCACGACGCGGGCACTGGCGACGATCATCATGGATGGCGCGCAGCCTGCCGAGGGCGAAGATGCGCTTTATGACCGGTCCAGCCTGACGCTGGATTTCATGCTGCGGCTGAAGGCCTATCAGCAGAACCTGTTCGCGCATCCCGGCTACCGCACGGTGCTGGGCGCGTTCGGTACGAACCTGCTGTTCAGGACGGGAAGCCGCGCCGTGAAGCGCCAGAGCGACCAGGCGACGGCTGCCGATCGTGGCGATCCATCGCGGATGCGGGCTATCCCGAACAACGCGATCCTGCAGCAATTCGGCTATGTGGCGAATGTGGTCGCCGGTCTGGGCATGGCGGTCGGCGCTGACCGCGACCGGTTTCTGTCGCTGGCGGAGCGCTCGCCGCGACTGCGCGTGCTGCTCGACATGATCGCGCACGGGAAGCGACTGTCGAGCCTCAATGCGCTCTCGGCAAATGCAGCGGTGTTCGATGCGGGCTTCTGGGCGCTCCGGGCCTCATGGGGCCGGGAGGGGCATATCGAGCCGGCATTGCGCAATCTTTCGACGTTCCTTTTGAGCGATACGCGGGCGGCTGCGATCAACGGTTTTGCCCATCACTTGCGCCTCGATGCCATCGACCTGCACCAGATCCTGGAGACGCTGGGTATCGAGGGCGGCAAGGTGCCCGACGATCACCGTCTCGAGCTGGACCTTTTGCAGGCGGTGAGGCTCGCCGTCATCATGCGCGTCTTCATCCTTGCGGCGCAGCTGCCGCGGTTTGCCCAGCAAAACGATACATCGCACAGCCAGATCCTCAATCTGGCTTTGGCGTTGGATGTGCCCGATGTTGTCGCCTTCATGCGCGAGGCGTTCCCACACAAGGTCGTGGCGGCGCAGGACGCAGCGGCCTATGACGAGCCCGCGAGCTATCGTCCACATGGTATCGATGACTACGGGCGGCTGGAGACGGAAATCCTGGTGCCGATGGAAAAGTCCTACGAACTCATCCGCGAGATCGGTACCGGGATTACGCATCACTTCGGCGCATTCGGTTGACGAGCGCCATCGCCGGGCGGTGACGGGACGCGGGTTGCGAGCGGCGATGTGTCCGCTGAACTCGTCAGATGTGCCCGCGTCGCTTTGCCTGGCGGACGAGCTTGACGATGCGGCGCGCGCGTTGCGCATCGCGTGATCCGACGCACCAGCAGCAACAGCAAAAACCGGGGCGTTGTGCCAGTGTCATGGCCAGCGCAAAGCGGTTGCGCCTGCCCGGGCTGGCGGGCGGAACGGCTTCGGGCTCGGGCTTGGCCGATGGGCGTGGCGGGTAGTCGGGGACGTGATTGGACATCGAACGTGAGGATGCCAGCAGGGGCTTTGCCGGACAAGGGGCTCGTTTCGTTCGGTCAGTCTAGTCGCAGGCGTCCTGGCCGGCTTCGGGAATTACGGATTCGGTGTCACCGTCCTCGGGATGGGGTGGTCCGTCCTGCCCGAGGTAGGCCAGAGACCGGGGGCCGAAATACAACGTAAAGCCCAATGCCTCGTGGCGGGCGCGGATGCGTTCCTTGTGTGCGGGATCGCGGGCGTATTCAATCGTGAAGACCGGCAGGCCGGCGGTGCGAGCCGGTGCGAAATTGCGTTCGGCTCTGGCGATGCGTTCAGGTGTATTTTCGACATCGTTGCCGCGGTCTCCGAACAGCATGTCCTCCTTGCCGATGGCATCTATCGCGGCCATGTAGCGCGGCGTGGACAAAAGCTCTTCTGCATTCTGCGGAACGATCAGGAAGCCCGGGCTGCGCTGCTTGGCCCAGCGGGAAAGGCGCGCCACGAAGTCGATCATCTCAGCGGCAGCCTGCCAGCGCGTATTGCGCCAGTGGTAGAAGATGTCGATACGGTCGAGGTAGACGCCATCGTAGCCGTTGTCCATCAAGCGGCCGAGGTAGGATTTGGGCGCGCCGAAGATGATGTCCTGCCATTCGCGCATCCAGTGGCGGACACGGTGATCACCCTTCCAGCGGCAGTTCTCAGAACCCATCCAGCCGGGCGGTGACTTCTCCCATGCGTTTTTCCAATAGTAGCGGTAGTCCTCGGCTTCGCCGATATTCATGTAGGCGAGGACGATGCGGCGCGTGCCGTCCGGCTTCGACTTGAGTTTGCGTATCTGTCGCTTCGTTAGCCCCCAGGTGCCGTCGCCCGAGCCCGCGTCAATGACGAGCAGATCGTGAGCGCTACGTGCGAGGTGTGCGGCATCGATGTCCTGGAGCTGATAGCCCCAGGTTCTTGCGCTACGCAAGGTGCTCGCGAGATCCGCCTTGTCGGCGCGTGCCTGTGTGCTGAGCGTGGAGCAAAGAGCCAGCGTGGCAAGAACGGCGGCTTGGGTCCACCCGGCATACGTGTAGCGATCAGCTCTTCTGTGAGACATCAGTGCCTGCGAACTCGTCCTGGTAGACATTGCCCTGGTAGTTCAGATCATCGTGTATGCCGATGCGGGTACGATAGTAGATGTCGGCGACCGACCACTTGATGGTGCCGAAGGCATATTCGCCAGCTTGCTTGGGGTCGTCCTCATTGCGGGAAATGCGGGTCATGAGATCTGTGCGCTGGCGCTGTGTCGCGTCGACGAACTTGCGGCCGTACCACCTGCGCGACAGGCGATCGATTTCGGCCAGGTCGTCGTGCCAGCTTTGGCGCCACTCGGGATCGAGGCTTTCGGCAAGGCGTTCGTCGAGCGTCCAGGCGACCTTGGCGGCGCGTGCGCCTTTCGAGACGTCGTCTTCGGGGATGAGCATCTCGGCGAATTCGTCGAGAAGAGCGAACTCGGCCGCGGAGAAGAACTTCAGGCGCGGGAAGGGGCTGCGAACCGGGGGCACGATGATGTCGGCGATGTCGGCGGCTTGCGCCTTGAGCGGGCGAGGCGCCCATAGGTATGCGGCGGCTGCGGCTGCCGACTTGATGATGATGCGGCGGGAAGGATGACCAATGCGGTTGTCTGCGTTGCTGGCTGCGGACATCACAGTTCTCCCCGGTCCAAGGCTTCAGCCAGATGATCGCAAGCGCGCCACGCCAGCGCCAGGATGGTCCACGTCGGGTTCTGGTTGCCAGCAGAGACAAAACACGAGCCGTCGACGACATAGAGGTTTTTCACGTCGTGGGTCTGGCAGAATGCATTGAGAACGCTGGTCCTTCGATCGTTACCCATTCGTGCGGTGCCGACTTCATGTACGGAGGAGCCTTCGGTCAGTCGGTTGCCGCTGACCTTGGTGACTTCGAGACCGCAGTCCTCGAAGATCTCCTGCATGCGAGCTGTCATGTCGGCGCACATCTTCTTTTCGTTGTCGCCGTGGGTGTAGGAAAAACGCAGGACGGGCAGGCCATGCGCGTCCTTGACTTCGGGATCGAGCGCAACCTGGTTTTCGTAACGGGGGAGGACTTCGCCAAGGCCATACATGTAGACACCGGCGCCGGCATGATCGCGTACGGTCTTCTTGTAGCTGGCGCCGAACCCCTTCATCAAAATGGCCTGCTCGGGGAACATCTCCTGCCCGGCCGAGCCCTCCAGGCCGTAGCCGCGGATGAAGTCCTTGGATGCATTTGCCTTGTCGAGATTCTGAAAGCGGGGAATGTAGAAGCCGCCGGGGCGGCCGTCCTCGTTGCGGCGCTCGCCACCGACGCGGGCCTTGTAGATGCCTTCAACGCGCGGGCCCATCACGTGCTCGGCGAGATTATGACCCAGGTGACCGGATGAGTTGGCAATTCCGTTCGGGTAAATCCGCGACTTGGAGTTCAGCATGATGCGCGTGGATTCCAAAGTCGAAGCGCCCAGCACGACGGCCTTGGCGCGCGCCGCGTAGCTCTTGCGGGTGCCGGCATCGAGGAAGGCGACACCGGAGGCCTTGCCGGTATCGGGGTCGATCTCGACCTCGTAGACGACCGCGTTGGTGCGGACGGTGAGTTTGCCGGTGTCGTAGGCAGGATAGATGAGGCCGGTCGGGCTGTCGAAGGCGGCGTGAATATCGCAGCCGCCGACGCGGCGCTGGCATGCGCCGCGGCCCATGCAACGGTGGCGGTACTTGTTGTGCGAAAGGCCGTCGGTGGTGACACCGAGACGAAACGGTGTCAGCACGCGGCCGGAACCGGCGAGCTTCTCGCGGATGGCCACTTCCGGCTCGTTCAGGCGCATTGGGCGCTGGTAGACGGAGTCGGGAAGCCAGGGAATGTTTTCGGTGACACCGGAAATGCCAAGGTAGCGGTCGACCTTGTCGTAGTAGGGCGCGACATCGGCATACGAGATGGGCCAATCCTCGCCGTAGCCATCGCGGCTGGCGGCCTTGAAATCGTAATCGGACAGGCGCAGGGCGAGACGTCCCCAGACGTTGGTCTTGCCGCCGAGGGCGCGGGCGCGCACCCAGGAGAACCGCGTGCCCGTGTAGGGATGCTCTTTCTCGTTGACGAAGAAATCCTTGGTGTAGTCGGGGCCTTCGCCGAGCTGCTGCCAGTTGACCACGTTGGTGTAGCGGCCGAAGTGGCGGGCATAGGGCGGCTTGTATTTGGGATAGTCGCTCTCGTCGAGAACATAGGTCTCGGGACCGAGCTTGCCGTGACGGGGATGCTCGTAGGGCCATTCGCTGCTTTTCAATGTCTCGGTCGCGTCGACATGCCGGCCGGCCTCGAGAAGCAGGACGTCGAGCCCTTTGGCGGTCAGCACGTTGGCCGCCATTCCGCCGGCGGCTCCCGATCCGACGACAACGACATCGTAGATGCGCTTGAGGTCGATCGACGACGGTTCGGGAAATTTCGGTGCCTGCTCCATACGTTCTTCGGACTCCTTCGGCGGTCAACGCGTTGTCTGACGATCTTGCCAGTGGCGAGGTGCATGCGGAAGGGCGATGAGACCACAGGCCACGCGAGAATTCTTTGCGCATGGATGGCTATGGGAGAGCCGGACTTATCGGTGAGGCTCCAGGCTGCGTCAAATGCAAGAGGGCGCCCTCGGTGGGACGCCCTCTTGTGTTTGATGGATGTGGTGATGAGCGGGGCTAGCGCCAGCGCCCGGAGCCGTGTTTCAGGCCTTGGATCTCGATGGTGCCCGAACCCGCGAGGCTGATCTTGGAGCGGTACTTGAACGTGATGCTTTCGATGTAGCGATCGCGTCCTTTCAAATCGTAGGGCTTGGAGGCCTCGCCGCCGCGGATGACGCCGGATAAAGGCACGCTTTCGGTGGAGCCGTTGCCGTACTTGATGGTCATGGCATAGAAGCGCACCTCGGGACCTGTGACGACCGCACGGATGGCGCGGAATGTGCCCATATCACGGCCGACGCGGAAGGTGTCGGTATCGGCCTTGAAGAGGGCTGCCCGCTGGCGGCCGAGCGTCACCCATTCCTCGCGTTGTCCACCCCGGTCGGAATGGCGGCCGCGGCGCTGTGCATCCTCGCGACCAAGCAGGACGAGAGTTGCATCGCGTTCGCCGCGCGCCAACCGTGCGCGCACGCGGACGTTGCGAACGATGCGGCGCTCACCGGCGAGGTCGATGACTTCAGACAGTTCGTTCTCGCTGAGCCGGTCGCGGACGCGGACCTGCTGCGTTTCCCCGTTGCCAAACTGGATCGTCGCTTCGCGAATGAAGACGTCGCCGTCTTCGGCGAGCAGGCGGAGTTCGGCGAGACGTCCCTCGTCGCGGCCGACGTCGAACTCGACGATGCCGTCGTCCGTGCGTCGCGTGATGCGCTGGCGTTCGATAGGGCTGAAGCGGCCGAGGTCGGGGCGGCGTCGCGCTTCTTGCTCACCCAAGAGCACCAGCCGGGCGGCGCGTTCTCCGCGCACGGGCCGGGCCTGGACACGCACGGAGCGGATGAAGCGACGGTCACCCTGCAGGTCGATGATACGGCTGAACTCATTGTCGCCCAGGCGGTCATCGACGTCGACGCGCTGGGTCTGGCCATTGCCGAAAGTTATGCGCATGTCCTCGATGCGAATGCCGCCTTCGCGCGCCTGCAAGCGCAGGCGTGTGAATGCGCCTTCGCGGCGGCCGAGGTCGAAGATGACGGGCTCGCGCGACCTGCGCCTGATTTCCAGGGATTCGATTTCCTCAAAGCGGCTGACCTCGTCGCGGGGTGGACGGCGATTGGAGCGAAGCTCGCCGTAAACGCGCACGATCGCACGTCCGCGAAAGTTGGGCCGCGAGCGGTACAGAAGTTCGATCCGGCGCAGAAAACTGCGCTCGCCCTTGAGGTCGACCGGAAGGGCCTCGCGGCCGGCAGCGATCTCGCGTTCGACACGGAAATCTTCGGCATAGCCGTTCTGATAGACGAGGCGGAGGGATATCAAATAGACGTCGTTGTTCTCGGCTTCGATGCGAAGCTGCGAGAAGCGGACACCTTCGCGCTCGACGGTTATGACGTCGCGATCGACGCGGAAGCCGACGTCCTGCTGGCCGAGCAGAACCCAGTCGCGCGATGCGCGCTGAGCGGATGCCGGCAAGGCCAGCGCCAGAGCCAGTGTGGCCAGAATGGCCGACCTGAAGAAACCGAACACAGAAGAGTCCTCCCGAACTGCGATGGTCAGTGCCTCGTTGCATGCCTCGCGGAGGCTACTGCGAACGGCAACGGCGCCGAGGCAAATCAGATGCCGTCAGCATGCCGGGCGCGGCCGACCGACTACGAATGGCGTTACCCGATGCTGGCCGTGCGCTTTTTTCCGGGCAGCTTCAGATGCCCAGGACAAAGGCGCAACGGATCGCACGGGCTTTGCCTGGAGCGAAGCTAAACGCAGGGAACGTCCTAAAGACGACAATTATGCGACGATACGGAGGATGTATTTTTCCTTGCGCGCTCTACGCGCGTGCGAGATCGCGGGGTGCGGGTGGCGCGGACGGGTCGAACACCCGCGTGGCCGGCGATCCGGCTTACTCTTGCGCGCTACGGGCGGCCGACCGGACCGGGGGCAGGCTTGTGCGTTTTGGCAGCGGGGGGACAATGATGTCGGGCACGTGCAGGCCATACAGTGTGATGCGGCCGGTGTGGCTGCGCCGGGCAGCGGTTGCCGAGATCAGCGAGAGCGTTTTGACCGTGCGCTCATTGCCGCCGAAGCGGATGACGTGCGTTTCGCCTTTCGGCTGGAGGATCGAGAAGCTGTTGTCGACAACCGGATTAGCGGCGTCGAACTGAATTTCGGTGCGCGCAATCTCGACGGTGCCGTGGTCGGCTTCGACGCGGAAGGCGCGGAAGCGTCCGCGCAGTGCGCCGACATCGAACGTCTGGCGGAGCAGTTGCGGCGTCACGGTGCGGGTATCGATCTTGATCCATTGAGGGGCGCCGGAGATGACCTGCGTGCCAGGCGGGAGAGGCAGTTCCGGTTGGGCGTGCGCCGGGGCACCGACGGCGAGCGATGCTGCAGCGGTGATCGCCGCGATCGTGGCAATGGCTGCGTGTACCCTCATCCTTGCTGGTCCTTCATTTCATGTCGTCGGCATGCATATGCGCGTGCGTGCTGCCGCGATGGGTCTTCGCGTACCGGGCGGCCGACACGAGGTGTCATTGGAAGCCCGCATGTTCGATGCCGTGCAGCACCTTAGCTGCTCGACCGTGTACGCACGGTGCCCTTTTGGGAATAAAGGAAACGTTGACGCTACTTGCGTTCTGGCAATTTGGTTAACCGGGCTGCATGGGCAACCTTGTCGCGCGGGGGCTGCATACTCGCGTTGAGGGTGTGCAAATGGCGAGAATGGCGGGCTGCGGCCGGGGGGAGCATGGGCTGCGTGCGCCCATCAAACAGAACGGGGCGGCTGTTGGGAGCCGCCCCGATCGGACACCGTCACCGGTGAGGGTTTGCTGGTCTTGCAGCGTGGTTGTGACGTTCAGCGTCTGGCCCAGATCTCCACCGTCGCGCGGTCGGTGCCCTTGGCCTCCTTGTCGAAGAAGCGGGAACGATAGCGCGCCTCGACCTCCTTGATCACCTTGGGTCCGCCGGAAATGTCGACGGGACCGTAACCGACATTCGGTTCGACCTTGGCCCGGTTGGCGGTGACCTTCTGGGAGGTGCCGTCAGCGAAGAAGAACTCGACGTAGTCCAGTGTGATGTCGCGATCACGCGTAACGACGCGGAACTTGTTGAAGCCGCGCCTGTGGGGGCGGACGGGCGATCGCTCGGTATCAAATCCGACGAATCCGGCGGTCAAACCGGTGGTGAGACGCACCCAGCCTTCGTTGAACAGCTCGGATTCCTCGTCGATCCACTTTTCCGAAACCTCGCCCCAGATCTCGACATTGGCGAAGGCCGTTACGCCTTCGCGCTTCTTGTAGGTGATGTCGATGGTGTCGATGAAGCGATCACCGTCCAGGCTCATGGCCTGGGTGCGATGCCCGGCGGGGATCGCGCCAGCGTAGGGCAGTTCGATGGGATCGCCCTTGGCGAAGATCACCTTCAGGTCGACCAGATCGATGTCATGACCGAATACGCACAGGCGGATCTTGTCGAATTTGCCTGCCTGGCCGCCGATCTTCAGCCGGTCCCTGTCGTTGCCAAAGCCGACGTTGGCGCGACGCAGCAGCAGGCTGCCTTCGCCCACGCAACGTGTTTCCGACAGAGCCTTGGTCGTCTTGATGGGCTTTTTCTCGATGGCCGGCGGGGCCTGCGGTGTCGCGGCCTGCGGCTTTGGCTGTTCGGGACGCGGGCGATCGGGGCGCGGCCGTTCAGGGCTGGCGACGCGATTGCGCGGCCGTTCCTCGCGGGCGGCTCTCCTGTCCTGGAGGCCGTAGACCAGCAGGCGCGCGGTGCGGCGCGAACCGGCGACCTTGCGGTAGGAGATGACGACCTTGTCGACAAACTTGTTGGGTCGGCCCGGGTCGATCTCGCGGGTCCGTTCGCCACGGCGCAAGTCGATGGCACGGTCTTCGTTATGGACGCTGCCGTCGGCGTAGTAGACCTTGACGTTGTCGATGAGGATGTTGGCGCCGCGATTGTAGATGCGCAGCGCCCCGAACGATCCTTGGACGCGCGACGTATTGATGGCGACACTGCCTCCGCCCAGATCCGCCTCGGTCTCGGCCATGAGGACCAGTCTGGCGCGCTGAGCATGTGCATCGGGCGCGCCGATCAAGACGGTGGTGAACACGATTGCGGCCAGGGCCGATACAAGCCACCTGAAAAGCATGTTGAGCTCCCTCGATTTGGGGTACGCGTGACCCGGGTAGTTCTAGTGCAAGTCCGTGGTCGTAAGAATGCGGCTCCGTTCGCGGTACACATATGACCGTTGTTGGAGATGCAATTCGGCCACAGATGAAGGCGGCCGGGCCTGGTCGGTTTCTTGCCGCGGGTGAAGACGCGGCATTGGGGCTGAGGGGCTGTGCCGATTTGCCGACAGGTCACGGATAACGCTTCTCTATTCGGGCCGCGCTTGCGACAATTAGAGATTGGCCGCAACCATCGAGGAGACGCCCGCAGGCATGGACCGCGAGACCGTCATCAACGTTCTGAAACAGCGGTTTCCCGATCGGGTTGAAACCGGCGGGGAGATCAGGCGGCAACACGCCAACACCGTGACGTGGCTCGCCAATGAGCCGCCCGATGTCGTCGTGTTCGCGGAGACGACCGAAGACGTCGCCGAGGTCGTGCGCATTTCAAACACCTACGACGTGCCGGTGATCGCTTTCGGAGGCGGGACGTCGCTGGAGGGGCAGGTCAATGCGCCCCGCGGCGGCATTTCACTCGACATGTCGCGCATGACGCGGATCATCGCGGTCCACGAAGGCGATCTGGACGCGACGGTCGAGGCTGGCGTGACACGCGTCCAGCTCAACCAGTACCTGCGTGATACAGGCCTTTTCTTCCCCGTCGACCCGGGGGCGGAAACAGCCACGCTCGGCGGCATGGCGGCGACGCGCGCCTCGGGTACCAATGCGATGCGGTATGGGACCATGCGCGACAACGTGGTGTCGCTGACGGCAGTTCTGGCCGATGGCAGCATCGTCCGGACCGGTGGGCGCGCGCGTAAATCCGCGGCGGGATACGACCTGACGCGCCTGTTGATCGGATCGGAGGGCACGCTGGGGCTTATTACCGAGCTGACAGTGCGGCTCTACGGGATTGCGGAAACCACCATTGCGGGCGTTTCGGCGTTCCCGACCGTCGCGGCGGCCGCGCAGACGACCATGCAGGCGATGCAGCTGGGTGGACTGTCGCTGGCGCGCATCGAGTTGCTCGATGCGCTGCAGATCGAGGCGGTCAACGCGCATGCGAAGCTGGAACTGCCCTGCAAACCGACCTTGTTCGTGGAGTTCCATGGCACGGCAGCGGGCCTGGAAGAACAAGTGGCACAGTTCGAGGAGATCGCCCGCGACAACGGTGCGCTGGGTTTCGAGACGGCGGCGGACGAAGACGCGCGTCGGCGGCTGTGGAAGGCACGCCATGAGGCCTTCTGGGCCACCAAGGCGGCGTGGCCCGGGCGGCAGGCGCTGGCGACGGACGTGTGCGTGCCGATATCGCGTCTGGCCGAATGTATCGCGGAAACCGAAGCCGACATCGCGCGGTTCGGACTCATATCGCCGATCGTCGGGCATGTGGGGGACGGCAACTTCCATGCGACACCGGTCATCGATCCGGGCGATGCAGACGAACGCCGGCGGCTCGAGGCGTTTCTAGAACGGCTGGCGGCCCGGGCGATCGCGATGGAAGGCACGTGCACGGGCGAACACGGCATCGGCCAGGGCAAGATGCGCTATCTGGAAAAGGAGTTCGGTCCGGCGGGGCTCGCGATGATGCGTGCGGTCAAGGCGGCGATCGACCCCAAGGGCCTTCTCAATCCGGGCAAGCTGATCGGACCTCAATGAGCCGGGCGGACTTCGGACGCTGTGGGGAGCGACAGACTTTCCGTTGTCCGAGGTTAGAGACTTTTCTAGGCGCGTTTCGTTTCAAGACAAAAAATTCAGATCAGCCGGCCGGCGCATGCGCATTAGCGTTAAATAGCGCTAACGTATGCTTTAATCTGCCAGGTTTTTCGGTGGTTTTTCGAGAATCTGAGAAAAATCGAAGCTGCTTACAATTGTTCCAATCCGTCTAAGTCTTTTTCAGGCCGCCCCGCGTAATCTTGCCCTGAGTTGGTCAAGCAGATTTCCAGGGCATTGAGACATGAGCAACATCGTAGGCACCGATGGCGACGACACGCTGGTGGGAACCCCCGGCGACGACGTCATGGACGGTGGCTTGGGCAAGGATCGTCTGAATGGCGGTGACGGCGACGACATCGTCAGGGGTGGCGACGGCAATGACTACGTCTATGGCGATGCGGGCAACGATCAGCTTTATGGCGGCGCGGGCAACGACGCTCTGGTGGGCGACGCCGGCGACGATCTGATCTATGGCGGCGACGGCAACGACGGTGTGTTCGGCGGCGGCAGCAACGACACGATCTTCGGCGAAGCAGGCAACGATACGATCTTCGGCGATGGCGGCAACGATGTGATCGACGGCGGCGACGGCATCGACAAGCTCTATGGCGGCAGCGGTGACGATCGCATTTTCGGTGGCATGGGTGACGATGGAATCGACGGTGGTACGGGCAACGATACGCTCGTCTACCAGTTCGGCACGGGCACCGACCGGCTGGCCGGTGGGGTTGGCTTCGACACGGTCGAGCTGGTTGTCTCGGAGGCAGACATGCCGGTCATCGCCGATGATCTGGCCGCTTTCGCTGCCTGGCTCGATGCGCAGTACGACGCGGTCGGCGGCAACGTCAACGCGCTGATCGGTCAATCTGCCGGTGAAAGCTTCACATTCACCTCTATGAATCTGACCGTTACGGCCATCGAGGACCTCAATCTGCTGGTCGACGGTGTCGCGGTTGATTGGCGCGGTCCCAGCAACGCGGCTCCCGAAGTCGCCGAAACACAGGCGGTGGATGTCGATGAGGACGGCACGGTGACCGGCTCTGTCGGCGCGGTCGATCCCGATGGCGATGCGCTGACCCACGAGATCGTCTCGGGACCGGTGAACGGAACCGTGACGCTCGATGCGCAGACCGGCATGTTCACCTATACGCCGGCTGAGAATTATTCCGGCAGTGACAGCTTCGAGGTCGTGGTCACTGACGCTAACGGCGAGAGCGTCAGCCAGGTTGTCAATGTGACGGTGAATGCTGTTGCCGACACGCCGGAGCTTGCGGTTGCAGACGCAGTCGTGTTGGTCGGTGGAACGGTCGAGGGTACGGGCGGCTCGGATGTGCTCTATGGCACGGTGGGCTCGGACGTGCTCGTCGGCGGTGACGGCAACGACGTGCTTTATGCCGGTCCGTCGGGAGACGTGTCGTACGTCGTAGCGCTCGATATCCAGGCGGCTCTGGCCGACATGGACGGTTCGGAGACGCTGAGCGTGCAGATCTCGGGCGTGCCGCAGGGTGCATCCCTGTCAGCCGGACAGGAAGTGGGCGCAGGCGTATGGGAAGTTGGTGCCGGTGATCTGGCCGGGCTGACGATGAGCGTCGATACGCCAAGTGATGTGTCTTTGACGGTGACGGCGGTTGCCAGCGAAGTCAACGGTGCGACGGCCAGCCAGACTGCGTCGCTGACTGTGACCTTCGAAGGTGTCGAGGGAACCGAGGGCCAGGGTGTTGTCGATGTCCTTCAGGGCGGTGGCGGCAATGACCGGATGTATGGCGATGATGGTTTCGACTACGTCGATTTCAGCACTGCCGACAACGGCGTTTACGTGTCGCTTTGGAGCGGCTTCGCCGTCGGTCAGGGTTTCGATCGCTTCTGGAATGTGGAGGGCGTGATCGGCTCGGAGAATTCGGATGTCGTGCGCGGCAATAATGGCGACAACGTCGTCATTGCCGGCTCGGGCAACGACTACGTGAGCACCTACGGCGGTGCGGATGTCATACATGACGGTGCCGGGCGCGATATCATCCTGGCTGGTTCGGGTGATGACACGATCGTTGCATCAGGCGACGGTGATTTCGATCGCTTCTACGGCGGCTCGGGTGTCGATATCGTCGACTACTCGGAAGTTGTCGAATCGATCGAGGTCGATCTGGGCAACGGGCAGGTACGCGGCGCCACCGGCAAGGATCTCCTGTTCTCCATCGAAGGCGTCACCGCCGGTGCGGGCAACGACGTCCTGGAAGGCAGCGATGGTGATGACATCCTGAACGGCGGCGCAGGCGACGACATTCTGCGCAGCGAGCGCGGTTTCGACATACTCACCGGCGGTGAGGGCAGCGACACGTTCGTCTTCGACGAGTCGGATATCGTGTCGGGAAGCAACTACCATGGTTTCGACACCATCACGGATTTCGGCGCCGGTGACCAGCTCGACTTCTCCGACTTCGGCCACGGCAACCGCCCGATGGATATGGATGACCTGCGGGTGACCGAGACGGCCCAGGGGACGATGGTGTCGGTCAACATGGGTAAAAAGACCGGTTTCGTTGATGTGGTGATGCTGGAGGACGTGCACGGCATGGACCTCGCCGATCTGATCGACGGCGATCACTTCATCTTCTAACCAGACATTGCGTTGTGGCGCAAAACGAGGCGGGCCGGTCAACACCGGCCCGTCCTTTTTCGTGTTTTCAAAGCGCTCGCCGAACGCGTTAGCTGTTCTTTCAAACAGATTTGCTACCCATCGAGATCTGCCCGGATTGTTCCGGAGCGGAAGAAGTTTTGCGCGCTATGCGCAGGCATGTCCGGGGGACACACATGGCGAAGAAGACATCGGCTGACCAGATCGTTCTCATCGGTGCCGGCGTCGCCGCGGGCCTTCTGGTGGCATACCTCGGCATCTCCTACACCTATTTCGACGACACTCCAGTCGGCTGCATGGACAAATACACTTCGGCCGTGCGGTTCGGATTGCAGACGTCCGACGGGCTGCCGCTTTCGATGATCGAGCTGCAGGCCCAGGCCGGTGGCGAAGAGCGCGGACTGATGCAAAATGCGCAGATCGTGAATGTCGACAATGCGCCGATGTCGCGCGTGCTCCGGGTCAGCCTCGGGCGCGCAGACGGTTCGGACCCTCAATCGGCCATCGGCGTGCACTTCCCCTGGCGTCCCGACGGGAGCCATACGGCAGGTTCGGGCTGTCTGCGCTATTCCGTGATGCTCCCGGAGGATTTCGATTTCTCGACGCCGGGCTGGCTGCCGGGCATGTTCGGCGGCACCACGCCGGACCGGGAGGAACTGACGAGCGAAGACGCGTTTGCGCTGCGGACGCGCTGGGGGCGTGATGGAGATACGCTTTTCATCGCGCAATCTAAGGCCGCCGACCAGAGCGGCCGCCTCGCCGTCAACCGTCCCGGCAGTGTTCGCCTGGAACGCGGGCGCTGGTTCACGCTGGAGCAGGAACTGGTGCTCAACTCGGCAGGCGCGGCCGATGGCGTTGTTCGCGTGTGGATCGATGGCGTCAAGGTGATCGACGTCGCGACCTTCATCGTGACCAATCCCATCGCTCGCCTCGTCGTGTCTACCGGAGCGGTCGTCGCCGCGGCGATCGCCTGCGCGCCCGGCAACGCGGCGTGCGTTCCGTTGGCGCTGTTGG
>CAZDNY010000005.1:0-18399 GCA_964506885.1 uncultured Hyphomicrobiaceae bacterium
CAAACGCCGCCTGCGGCGCACGATTGTGCTCGGCACGCTCGTCGCGGTCACGGCCGGATTGATCGTCGCCAATTGGGACTTCGTCACCGGCACGCTCGAAACCCGCGCCATCTCTGCCAAGCGCGCATCGCATCGCGCAATGTGGGCCATCGGCAAGGCACTGCCTGGAACACCCGACCTGGCATCGCTCGATCAGCGCCTGGACTCGGGCGGCTTCTCTCTCGAGCAGCCGATCTTGATGCGCATTTACAAGCGCGAGTTCGAACTCGAAATCTGGAAGGCGAAGGACGGCCGCTATCATCGTTTCGCGACCTATCCGATCTGCCGTTGGTCGGGTCGCCTCGGCCCGAAGTTGAAAGAGGGCGACCGCCAGTCGCCCGAAGGCTTTTATGCCGTCTCAAAAAGCCAGCTCAATCCCAACAGCCGCTGGCGCCGCTCGTTCAATCTGGGCTTCCCCAACATGTATGACCGCGCGCACCAGCGCACCGGCTCGTTCCTGATGGTGCACGGCGGCTGCGGTTCGGTCGGCTGCTACGCCATGACCGACGACGTCATCGACGAGATCTGGAAGATCGTGACCACTGCGCTCGATGCGGGACAGCGTCGCTTTCAGGTCCAGGCCTTCCCGTTTCGCATGACCGACGACAATCTCGCAGCCAAGACATCCGATCCGCTCTACCCCTTCTGGCGATCACTCAAGGCAGGCTCCGATCTGTTCGAACGCGATGGACTGCCGCCCCGGGTTCGCGTGTGCAAGGGCGAGTATGTGTTTCTTCCCGGGAGAAACATCGACGCCGCCGATCAGCCCGTCATCGCTTCGTGCAACGGCATCAGGGAGACGGCCAACGGTCAGGAAAGCTGATCGTCCACGGCGTCTGTGTAAGCGACGCTTTGCACGACGTCGTTCCCGCGCAACGGACCGTGGATCAAGGCATCGAACCGGGGAAAACGGGTGGCACATCCGGTTTCGATTTTGCTAAGGTCCGCGCCAGGATTAAGGAAGTGTTAAGAACTTCGCCGATCAGACGACGTTGGGAATTCGATGCGTAGATGTTGGGGCAAAGGCGCAGCCGGGGCAAGCAGGTTCAGCCTGTTCGCAGCCTTGTGTCTCAGTGCATTTGTCATCGATGCGAGCACAGCGACGGCCGTCACGATCGAACTGAAGGACGCTGCGCCCAAACGCGTCGAGAACCAGCGCCTGCACGCCGCCGGCGAACAGGTTCTGCCGGGTACACCCGACACGGCGGCCTTCCCCGACCGCCTTGCTGCATCTGGCCAGAAAGTCGGCAACCCGCTCTTCATTCGCATCTTCAAGGCCGAAGCCGAACTTGAAGTCTGGATGCAGAAGGAGGCGAACGGACCTTTTGAGCGGTTCGCGACTTACCCGGTATGCAACTGGTCCGGCTCTCTCGGCCCCAAACTGGCAGAAGGCGACAAGCAAACGCCGGAGGGCTTCTACACCATCACGCGCCGCCAGCTTCACCGCATCGGGCGCTGGCCGCGATCTTTGAACCTTGGTTTTCCCAACGTCTATGACCGGTCGCTGGCCCGCACCGGTTCCTACATCCTGGTCCACGGCGGCTGTTCCTCGGTCGGTTGCTTCGCCATGACCAATCCGGTCATCGAGGAAATCTACCGGCTGACCCAGGCCGCGATCATCAAGGGACAGTCTCACGTCCCCGTACATGTCTTTCCGTTCCGCATGTCGGAAGCCAAGCTGGCCAAGCACGCCAGCAGCGAGTGGCAGGGCTTCTGGCAGAACCTGAAGGAAGGCTACGACGCCTTCGAAGAGTCTCGTGTTCCCCCCCGCGTTCGCGTTTGTGATGGGCGTTACCATTTCGACCGAATCGCCCCGGGGGAGGTGGGCGCTCAGAGCCCTTTAAAACCGTGCGGCGCGACGGTCGCCGCAGTGCAGGCCCTGGAGGAATTCTACGATCTTGCACGCAGCCACCCGCTGCTGAGCAGGATAGGATTCAAGACGCAAAAGCGGACGTGGAAAAAGGCGGCCGACGCGGTGCCCGAGCATCTGGACGGGGCATTCGAAATCTATCAGGACGCCATGCAGGTGCTCGCGCGCGCCGTGGAGGAAAACGCGAAGCTGCCACCCTCTCAGCGCATGAACCCTCGGTCGCTGGCCCGAGCAGTGGTGAGATCATATCAGTACAAATGCAACCCGAGCCGCGCTAGCTGCCGCCGCTTCATCGCCCTGCACAAAGCACGCGAGAAAAGCAAGGCGACCGCCGCCGCCAATCGCGCACGGCGCGGCCTCAAGACTGCCGAAAGCCGGCGTAACAGCACGCGCTGAACGCGCCCCGCGCGTCCTTTCTTGATCACACCGTCACACCCGGCAGCTCGCTCTTGTCGCCCGCGCTGCCGCATGGCATAGGATCGGCCGCACCTCGCGCTCGGGGAAACCGGGCTGCACACCACGACACACGACCATTTTCGACCGTTGCATCCGACAGCAGTCAATCGGTGTCGGCCGTGGACTCTGCGGGCTGGCCGCCTGCCGCGACGTACGGCACCGATGCACCGGGAGAATGCACCGATCGCTTCGGTGCGCGTTGATTTGAGTAGGGACAGTCCACCATGCCGGACGACAAGCCATTTCTGAAAACAGCCGAGCACCGGCTGGAGAGCGTTCTGTTCGCAAGCCGCTGGCTTCTTGCACCCTTCTACCTCGGCCTCGCGCTGTCGCTGATCGTCCTGCTGATCAAGTTCGTCGCCGAACTCGGACACATCGCCGCTCACGCTTTCACGGCCACTGAAAGCGAGGTCATCCTGGGTGTCTTGGCTCTGGTCGATCTGGCGCTGACCGGTTCGCTGATCATCATCGTCATTTTCTCGGGCTACGAAAATTTCGTCTCGCGCATCGATCACGGCGCCCACAAGGACTGGCCCGAGTGGATGGGCAAGATCGACTTCTCCGGTCTCAAGCTCAAGCTGCTGTCATCCATTGTCGCCATCTCCGGCATCCAGCTCCTCAAGCAGTTCATGGCGATCAACAAGGTTTCCGACCGCGACATCATGTGGCTCGTCATCGTCCACGTTGTCTTCGTCGTCTCCGCAGTCCTGCTGGCGCTGTCCGATCGCCTGACTGTGCACGCCGAGACGCATCCCAAGAAGCCTGACGGCAACCGCAACGGCGGCGGCGAGGACCACACGCCCGGTCCGGTTGCCGCAGGTCAGGTTCCGGGCGCCCCGGTTGTCCAGGCGCATTCCGCGCAGCCTGCTGGCGCATCTCCCGCCGCGCGCACGAACATCCAGGTGACGCGCGTTGAGATACAAAGAAACAAGCCCCCCGCAACTGAGCGGCCGGCCGCAACGCAATCGCGCGCAGAGCCCGAAACCGGCAATCACGACGACGATCCCGCGAACACGGAACGTCTACCGACAATCAAGCGGCGCCTGCATTGAGCTGTCTTTGCTAGACTTCAACGAGCCCCGTCACCACCCGATCGTGACGCGACGAATTCTTACGACTTGCCCCTGGAACGGAAGCGCGCTTCGGCCCATGCTTCAGCCTCCGGCGTCCGCGCCGTGACGAAGTAGTCGCCGATCACCAACACATCCATGCCCGTGCGCAGGTAGCAAGAGATCGCGTCCTGCGGCCGTGCCACGATCGGCTCGTGCCGATTGAAACTCGTGTTGAGCACGATGGGCACCCCGGTGATCTCGCCGAACGCTGCAATCACATCGTAGTAGCGCTGGTTTGCATCGCGCGACACCGTCTGGATCCGACCGGTGCCATCGACATGAACCGCCGCCGCGATATCGCGCGCACGATGCGCATGCACGTGCGGCGCCAGCGTCATGAACGGATCGGGCTGGCTTATGGCAAAGAACTCCTGCGCCCGATCTTCCAGCACGGCCGGCGCGAAAGGTCTGAAGCTTTCGCGATGCTTGATCTTGGCATTGATGAGGGAGCGCATGCTGGAACGGCGCGGATCCGCCAGAATTGAACGGTTGCCCAGTGCCCGTGGCCCCATCTCGAAGCGTCCCTGGAACCAGCCGACGATCTTGCCGTTCGCCAGGGCTTGAGCCGTACGCTTCAATAACCCCGCCTCATCGAGCTTTTCCGATGGCAGTCCCGCCTCGGCCAGCGCGCTTGAAATATCCTCGTCGTTGTAGCCGAGGCCATAGAAGGCGTGGGTCAACTGCATGCGGCGCGGCTGGCCGAGCGTCTGATGATAGTGCCAAAGCGCACTGCCCAGCGGCGCACCCGTATCGGATGCGCATGGCGGCACCCAGACACGCTCGAATCCGGTCTCCTCGAGCACACGCGCATTGGCGACGCAGTTGAGCGCGACACCGCCCGACAGCACCAGGTTGCGGGATGGATGAGCCCTCTCCAGCGCCCGCACCACATGCAGGATCACGTCCTCGGTCGCCGCCTGCAAGCCCCGCGCAATCGCCTGATGACGCTCGGTGATCTCCGATCCCGCTTCCCGCGGCGGACCGAATGTGTCGTAGAATTTTCGTTTCAGCGGCCTCAACTCGCCATACCGGTGAAAGTCGAAGTACGACATGTCGAGCCGGTAGCGGCCATCGGGCTCGAGTTGGAACAGCCTGCGGAACGGCTCGACGTAGCGATCGTCGCCATAGGCCGCCAGCGCCATCACCTTGCCCTCGTCGGAAAACCCGGCAAACCCCAGGTATTTCGTCACCACCGTGTAGGCGACGCCGACCGAATTGAAGATACCGGTCCACCACGCGCGCTTCAGCCTGTTGCCTTGGCCGGTGTAGACGCTGGTTGCTGCATCGTCACCAAACCCGTCCATGACGAGAACCGTCGCGTCTTCGAAGGGCGAGACGAAGAAGACGGCAGCATGTGAATCGTGATGCCCGACATTGATGATGCGCGGTAGTGCCCGCTCGCCTGCGAGGCGACGCAACCGCCGGCGCAGATAGTGATTGAGCAGCACGATCTCGTTGCGCTGTGGCGTGTGCGATGTCTCCAGCAGCAGGCTCAGGCTGCCGGGCAGGCCGCGCAATATGGCCTTGGCGAAGCTCGCTCGAAGCCGCCCCATATGCCACGGGGTTGTGATGACATCGATGTCCTTGAGGCCCTCGAGCCCATCACCGAATGCGGCAACCAGTGACCTCTGCGGAAACGCCTTCGTGCGTTTGACCCGGCTCAGCCGCTCCTCTTCGAGAACCAGCGTCGGCCATCCATCTTCGAGGATGGCGAGGCCACTGTCATGCGTGGCACCGACGAGTCCGAGGATACGCACGATATGACACCGTCAGTCCATGGGGCTTGAGCACGCTGTCATCACGCGTGCTTGCCGTGGCAGTGCTTGTACTTCTTGCCCGAACCACACGGACATGGCGCATTCCGGGAAACCTTGCCCCAGGTCGCCGGATCGTTGGGATCGATCTCCTCGGCACCGCGACGCGACTGTACCGGCTGGCGGCGCTCAGGCGAAGGTGCCAGCATGCTGCCGGCCTCGATCGCCGCATCGGCCATTGCAAACTCATCCATGCCCGTCGTCGGATCGATATGGTGCGCTTCCATCGGCGGGAGATCCACCGGATGCATCAGGTCTTCCTCCACGTCCCGGCCCGGCTTCAAGGTCATCAGGACGCGGGTCGTGTTCTCTCTCAATCGCGCCAGCATGCTCTGGAATAGCGTGAACGCTTCGCTCTTGTATTCGTTGAGCGGATCGCGCTGGCCGTAGGCCCTGAAGCCGATCACCTGACGCAGATGCTCAAGCGTGACGAGGTGCTCGCGCCACAAGTGGTCGAGCGTCTGCAGCAGGACCATCTTCTCGATCTCGCGCAGGCGGTCTGCGCCCAGCGCCACCGCCGACTTGCCGACCTTTTCGACCTGTTCAACGAAGGCATCGACGTACTGCTGCATGAACTCGTCGCCGATTTGCCAAGCCTGCTGTGCCGCCTGCTCGGCCGTCAGCCCCGTGATCCGGATCGCCGGGTTGGGTGTGTTGTAGAGGTAGCGGCCGATCTCGGCGAGCTTGCCGTCGGGGTTGTCGACCAGCGGCTTCAGCCCCGCATCTTGCGCAACCACGCCCAAGAACGCCTTTGCGCTGTCATAGTTCTTGAGAACGTCCTCACCGACCTCCGCCTGCAGTTTCTCTGCCTTGGCGTCGACCTCCTTGAAGAGCCGCTCCTTGATTTCCTCGTCGGCGATCCCCTCTTCGTCGGCCCAGTCGGCAATCGGCAGCTTCAGCTCGAAAGTCTTCTCGATCGCCTCGGCAAGTCCGTCCGTATCCCACTGCTCCGCGTAGGCGTTTTCCGGGATATGACGCGAAACGAGCTCGGTGATCACCTGATGGCGCATCTCCTTGACCGTCTCGGAGACGTCATCCTCGGCCATGATCTCCTTGCGATGATCGAAGATGACCTTGCGCTGGTCATTCATGACATCGTCGTACTTCAGGATCTGTTTGCGAATGTCGAAGTTGCGCGCCTCGACCTTCTTCTGCGCCATCTCCAGCGACTTGTTCATCATCCGATGCGCAATCGCTTCGCCTTCCTTCATGCCCAGCGCACCGACCACCTTGTCCATGCGCTCCGAGCCGAAGATGCGCATCAGGTCGTCATCGAGCGCCAGATAGAATTTCGAGCGGCCCGGATCGCCTTGACGGCCCGAGCGGCCACGCAGCTGGTTATCGATACGCCGGCTCTCGTGCCGCTCCGTACCCAGGACGTAGAGGCCGCCTGCTTCGAGCGCCCGCGCCTTCTTTTCCGCGATATCGGCATTGATCTCGCGTTCCTGCGCCTCGATCTCCTTCTCGCCGGGATCGCGCCCCGCTGCATGTTCTGCCGCGAGCCAGTCGCGCAGACGATACTCGGCATTGCCGCCGAGCTGGATGTCGGTGCCGCGGCCTGCCATGTTCGTTGCAATCGTGATCGCGCCGGGCACACCCGCCTGCGCGACGATATTGGCTTCCTGTTCGTGATAGCGTGCGTTCAGCACCTGGTGCGGAATAACAGGCTTGCCGCTCTTTGCCGCCTTCGCGATATCGACGAGGTAGGCGCCGATGTCGGACAGATAGTCCTTCAGCTCCTTGTCGCGCTCGTGCTTGAGATCGTCAGCCTGCTCCAGCGTCTTTCGCCCGAGCTGCTCGATATACGACTTGTCGGAAAGCAGGTGCGAGAGCTGCTCTGATTTCTCGATCGACACCGTGCCGACCAGCAGCGGCTGCCCGCGGCGCGAGCAGTCCGCGATCGTCAAGACGATCGCCGACAGCTTTTCGGGTTGCGTGCGATAGACCTCGTCGTCGTCGTCGATACGCGCGATCTCGCGGTTGGTCGGAATCTCCACCACGTCGAGACCGTAGATGTCCATGAATTCGCTGGCTTCCGTCGACGCCGTACCGGTCATGCCGGCGAGCTTGTCATAGAGGCGGAAGTAGTTCTGGAACGTGATCGAGGCCAGCGTCTGATTCTCGGGCTGGATCTCGACATGTTCTTTCGCTTCCAGCGCCTGGTGCAGGCCTTCCGAATAGCGCCGGCCGGGCATCATGCGTCCGGTGAACTCGTCGATAATGACGACCTCGTTGCCCTTGACGATGTAGTCCTTGTCGCGATGGAACAGCTTGTGCGCCTTGAGCGCCTGATTGACGTGGTGAACGATCGTGACGTTTTCGATGTCGTAGAGCGAGCCTTCGAGCATGCCCGCCTCGATCAGGAGCTGCTCGATGAACTCGTTGCCCTCGTCCGTCAGCGAGACCTGCCGCTGCTTCTCGTCAAGTTCGAAGTGCTCCGCCGAAAGCTTCGGGATGAACCCGTCGATGGCCACATAGAGCTCCGTGCGGTCCTCGACCGGGCCGGAGATGATGAGCGGGGTGCGCGCCTCGTCGATCAGGATCGAGTCGACCTCGTCGACGATCGCGAAGGCGTGGCCGCGCTGGACCATCTCCGCCTTGCTCATCTTCATGTTGTCGCGCAGGTAGTCGAAGCCGAGCTCGTTGTTCGTCGCATACGTGACGTCGCAGTCGTACTGCTCCTTGCGCTGCTCGTCATCGAGGCCGTGCACGATGCATCCGACGGTGAGGCCGAGGAATTTGTAGACCTTGCCCATCCATTCGGCGTCGCGCTTGGCGAGGTAGTCATTGACGGTCACGACATGCACGCCGCCCCCGGCGATCGCATTGAGGTAGACCGCCAGCGTCGCCACCAGCGTTTTACCCTCACCCGTCTTCATCTCGGCGATGCCGCCCTCGTGCAGCACCATGCCGCCGATCAGCTGCACATCGAAGTGGCGCTGGCCGAGCGCCCGCTTGGCGCCCTCGCGCACGGTGGCAAAGGCTGGCACCAGAAGATCGTCGAGGCTCTTGCCGCCAGCGTACTCAGCGCGGAACTGGTCGGTGCGTGCCCGCAGCTCGGCGTCGCTCAGCTTGGCGACCTCCTCCTCCAGCGCGTTGATCGCCGCGACCCTGGGCCGGTAGCCGCGCACACGACGTTCGTTCGAGGAGCCAAAGAGCTTCGAGGCGAGCGAGCCGAACGACGACAGCATGCGGGATGTCCTCAAAAAGGGTAATGAGCGAGACAGCGGCGAGGCTTGACCCCGGCGCGTCCTCGCTGCTTGGGCTTATGGCGTGTATCGCACACCAACCTTGGAGTCCGGGACTGGATATGGGCTCCGGCCCCGCTCGCTCTGGGGCGCACTGGGGCGCGGCGGGCCAGCGATACTGTTTCGCCGCACAGATAAGGACCGCCAGGGTACCTGTCAACGCGACGACGGGCACACAAGCGCCGTGAAATGGCCGGATTGAGACATTGGTGATGCTGGATAAAACTTAACTTGGCAGCAATCAGGTCGGGGTCTATCCATGCGCCCATGACCTCGCCACCGCCCACCGCCACCCCCGTCGGTTCTTGCGGTGCATCAGCCACAATCAGGGAAAACGCTCGTGAATTTCGCTCCTTCCAAGCTTCTGATGAGATCCTCAGCGCCCTTGTTGTGCGCCCTGACCCTCGTTTTTGCCGCGCCTCAGTCATCCCACGCCCAGGACGCCGGGAACGTTGTCGCCAAGGTCAACGACATTTCCATTACCGAGGGCGACCTGAAGCTGGCCGAAGATGAGATCGGCCGCGATCTGGGCAATCTTCCCGACGCCACCAAGCGTCGGGTCCTCGTTGAATTCCTCATCGAAAACAATCTGTTCGCCAAGGCGGCCGAGGGCGCCAAGCTGTCTGAGAGCGCCGACTTCGACAAGCGCCTCACCTACTGGCGCAACCGCGCGCTCCGCGATGCCTACTTTGACAAGGAAATCAACAGCTCGGTCAGCGAAGCCGCCGCCAAGGCGTACTATGACGACCAAGTCAAGGCGTTGAAGCCGAAAGAGGAAGTCGAAGCGCGGCACATCCTCGTCGACACCGAGGAGAAGGCCAAGGAACTCAAGGCGAAGATCGCGGAGGGTACCGACTTTGCCACGCTGGCCAAGGAGCACTCCAAGGACCCCGGCACCAAGGACGATGGCGGCATGCTGGGCTATTTCTCCACCGGTCAGATGGTCCCGGCCTTCGAGCAGGCCGCTTTTGCCCTGAAGAAGGGCGAGGTATCCGACCCGGTCAAGAGCCAGTTCGGCTGGCACCTCATCAAGGTCGAGGACCGCCGCCAGAAGCCGCCCCCGTCCTTCGAAGACGTCAAGGACCGCATCCTGGCATCGATGATTCACCAGCGCGCCCAGGCTGTTGCCGCCAAACTGCGCGAGGAGGCCAAGATCGAGTACATCGACGAGGCCATCAAGAAAGAGGTCGAGGACCAGAACAACCAGCAGGACGCCCAGCGCCGCCAGATCGAGGAAATGATCAAGAAGCAGCTGGAGGCCAAGGAAGCCGCCGAGGGCGACAAGGGCAGCGAAGCCAAGCCCGAGGAGAAGAAGTAGCAGCGGCACGCAGCCGAGCGCAGGTCCTGCAGACACCTGCACCCCGCGCAACGCTCCCGCAGTCGATTACCTCACCGCCATCCTCTGTCCCGACGCCATCGGGCCGCTTGAAAAAAGCGGCCCGATCTGTTTGGGCTATCACCCTCGCGTCAAGCCGCACGCCTCATCCATCCAGCATCCGGATCGCCGTCTCATGGGCCAGATCACCGCCGTTTCCCCTTTCGCACCCGAAAAGCTCCCACGCCTGCCCGCCATCGATGGCGTCCGCTTCGCCACCGCCGAGGCCGGCATACGCTACAAGAACCGCACCGACCTGATGGTTGCGGTCATGGACGAGGGTACTGCCGCCGCCGGTGTGCTGACGCAGTCCAAAACCTGTTCTGCCGCGGTCCAGCTCTGCCGCGAACATCTGGCAAAAGGCAAAGCTCGCATCCTCGTCGTCAACTCCGGCAATGCCAACGCCTTCACGGGCATGAAGGGCCGCGAGGCCGTCGACGCCACGGTCGCTGCTGCCGCCGATGCCGCCGGATGCAAACCCAATGAGGTCTTCATCTCCTCCACCGGCGTGATCGGCGAGCCGATGGACGCAGGCAAGTTCACGCACCTTCTGGCAGGGCTGGCGAAAAAGGCCAAGGCCAACGCCTTCGAGGCCGCCGCCCGCGCGATCATGACCACCGATACCTATCCCAAGGTCGCCACCCGCAAGGTCGATCTCGACGGCGTCAAGGTGACCGTCAACGGCATCTGCAAGGGCGCCGGCATGATCGCGCCCGACATGGCGACCATGCTCTGCTACATCTTCACCGACGCCGCCATCTCACCGAAGCTCCTGCAAGGCCTTCTGTCCGAGCATGTCGAGACCACGTTCAACTGCATGACCGTGGACGGCGACACCTCGACATCCGACACCTGCCTCGCCTTTGCCACCGGCACCGCCGCAAAGCGCGGCCAGGAGCCCATCACCAAGAAGTCCGACAAGCGCCTTGCCGCCTTCGGCGCCGCCTTGCACGACCTGATGCGCGACCTCGCCATCCAGATCGCCAAGGACGGCGAAGGCCTGTCCAAGTTCGTCACCTTCGAGATCACAGGCGCCGAAAGCTTCCAGGCTGCGCGCACCATCGCCCGCGCCTGCGCCAATTCGCCCATTCTCAAGACGGCGATCGCTGGCGAGGATCCCAACTGGGGCCGCGTTGTAATGGCCGTCGGCAAATCCGGGCAAGCCGCTGACCGTGACAAACTGACGATCTGGTTCGGTCCCCATTGTGTCGCCCGCAACGGTGAACGCGCCGAAGAATACGTCGAGAAGGTCGCTGCCGCCTATATGAAGAACCGCGAGATCGTCATCCGCGCAGACGTCGGCGTCGGCAAGGCCTCTGCCACCGTGTGGACCTGCGACCTGACCCACGACTATGTCTCGATCAACGCGGATTACCGCAGCTGACCGGTCCGATAATCGAGGAGAACAACCCGATGGAGCCGAAGTTCTGGCTGGACCGCTGGGAGAAGGGCGAGACGGGCTGGCATCGCGACGACATCCACCCCGAATTGATCGCCCATTGGCCGGCGCTCGACCTGCCCGAACGCGCGCGCGTGCTGGTTCCGCTGTGCGGCAGTTCGCTGGACATGGGTTGGCTGGCAAAGCAGGGGCACGAAGTGATCGGCGTCGAGCTCTCGCAGCTCGCCGTGGAGCGCTTCCTCGCCCACCACCGTGTCCGCCACATAACCATGGATGAGCCCGGTTTCAGAAGCTACATGGGCGGCCGCTATCAGCTCCTGTGCGGCGACTTCTTCGCTCTGCCAGCCGACGTCTTCGCAAGCGTCGAGGCTGTCTATGATCGCGCCAGCCTGATCGCCCTGCCGCCCCAGATGCGCCCGCGCTACGCCGCTCTTCTCGGCGAGCGCTTGAACCCGGGAACCAGGATCCTGCTCATCACCCTCACCTACGCGCAACACGAAATGAACGGCCCACCGTTCTCGGTTCCAGACGACGAGGTCCGCGCGCTCTTTGAAAACGACTTCGACATCGCGACGCAAGCGCAGTTCGATGCACTCGCCGGCAATGACGGTCTGCGCCAGCGCGGTCTTACGGCATTGACCGAAACCGTCTACATCCTGACGCGGAAGGCATGAGCCGATGCCCTCCGACACCGTGCGCGCCCGCCGCCTGCTTCTCGTCGTTGCCGTTGCCCTGATCGACGTCGACAACCGCGTACTCATCTCCAAGCGTCCCGAGGGAAAGCAGCTCGCAGGCCTGTGGGAGTTTCCGGGCGGCAAGGTCGATCCCGGCGAGACGCCTGAAGATGCGCTGATCCGCGAACTGCGCGAAGAACTCGATATCGAACTCTGCCGGGATTGCCTCGCCCCGCTCACGTTCGCCTCGCACACCTATGACGACTTCCACTTGCTCATGCCGCTCTACATTTGCCGCACCTGGGACGGCGAGATCGCACCGCGCGAGGGCCAGGAAATCGCGTGGGCGAAGGCCAACCGCCTGCAGCACTATCCGATGCCCCCGGCCGACGCACCCTTGATCCCGGCGCTTCGAGATCTGCTCGCTTGAGCCCCTCGCCACAGAGTCCGTCGCCAGTGAGCGCATCGCCACGCCGTCCGCAAAGACAGAACGCTCAGATGCTGCACAAATGATGTGCAGGCCCGCTGACCGCTTCTGACTTGGACATACTTCGCGAGCTTGCCCCACAGCCAAAACAGCCTAAGTTGATAAGCGGAGCGCGCGTCCATCGATCAAGCCGATTTGCGCAGACGGCTGCGGAATTCACCGCTTTGATCGAGCGCAAGACCTCCGCCGCGCAATTCCGAGATGCTTGTAGCGGTGCACACGGCATCGATGCGACAAGCACCGGCTGTGTGCCTATACTTCAGCGCCTGCGCGCGCAAAGTTACAAATCGCGCGTGCGACACCGACAGGAGACGCCACATGCTTGCAACTGAAATCCAAGAGCACGCCAGGAAGCTGTTCGAAGCGCACGGCGACAAAGCCGTCGCAGAAGCGGCGCAGAAAGCCAAGATGCTCGAGGACAGCGGCGCCACCGAGGAAGCACAGGTCTGGCGCAAGATCGAAGCCGCTCTCAAGCAGATGCGTGGCCCGCATTCGACCTGACGGCTCTCCTACGGACGGTCCAGCGCGCATTGCGCACCGTTCAGCCGCCGGCCTTGTCGCCCGCTGGCCGTTCCTTGGTGCCCAGCGCATCGGCAAGCCGCATCGCCGCCGATCCGGGCTTCAAGGGTTTCTGCTGGCTCGGATCCGGCGCCCACGCGGTGACGGTGAGAATCTCGAACGTCGCCAGCACGCGCCCGTCTTCGCGCGCGTGCCGTTCTTCATAGATCTGCGCGGCCCGCGCAAGCACATCACGACGTGTCAGCGTCCGCTGGCGAGCGTTGAGCACGTTGCTGGCGCCCATCGCCTTGATGTCGCGCATCAGCGCCAGCGCTGACGGATAGGCGACCTGCACGACATCACTGTCGACCACCGGCAGCGCGAAGCCTGCCCGCTGCAACAGGCTGCCCAAATCCCTCAAATCGATTGCCGGAGCGACCCTGGGTGAAGCACCGCCCGTGATCTCCGCTTCCGCTGCCAGCCAGGACGCCCCCAGCTCCGCCAGCGTCCCGCCGCCCAGCAGTGAAGCCAGCAGCAGCCCGTCGGGCTTCAAGGCGCGACGGATCTGCACCAGCGTCCCGGGCAGATCGTTGACATGCTGCAGCGCCAGTCCCGACACAACGAGATCGAGTGTGTCCGCCCCGAACGGCAGAGCTTCCTCGTCTGCCAGCACGTGCGGCCCATCGCAAACCGCCAGCAGCGCCGGCACGCTTTCCACGTCGAACAGCAGCCCGACGTTGTCGAGCTGGCGCAATCGCCGGCTCAAAAGTCCATGGTGCGCGCCGATATTGGCCCCGATATCGAACTGCCGCTGGATGATAGAAAGCCGCTCGGCCAGATCCTCGGCGACACGCTGCAGCAGGAAATCATGAGCCCCCGCCGTCGCCGCGATCCGCCGGCGCCGCCGCCGCAGGAGCGCACGGTCGAACGGCACCGCGGCATCGTCGCAGCGCGCCGAACCAACTCGGCCCATTTCACCCGGCTTGCTCTTTTCGCTCATTCGGACGATCTTTGTAGTGACTGTCTCGCATCATGCAAGGCTCGCATCGTGCAAGGAATGTGAGTTGAATGGCACTGCGCAACCGGCCTGCCACCGCTCATCCTGCTTCGGCTTCGACGCAATCCGCCGCGACGAAGCCCGGTCTGGCACAGGCCCTCGCAGACCCGTACGCCATAGCACATCCGCACGCCGAACCAACCGCCCGCCGCCGCCTGCGCACCCTGGCCGCCGCCGGCTATGCACGGCTGATCGACCTGATCACACCGCCGGTCTGCTTGAGCTGCCACACGCCGCTCGCGACCAAGGACACGGTCTGTCCCGCCTGTTGGTGCGCGATCGATTTTATCCGCCAGCCGCTGTGTGACAGGCTCGGCATCCCGCTGCCCTACGACGCCGGCGCCGGCACCCTGTCGGCGCAGGCCGTCGCCGCCCCTCCCCTCTACGCGCGCGCCCGCGCCGTCGCCCGCTACGACGGCGTCATGCGCGCGCTCGTCCATGACCTGAAGTTCCATGATCGCCACGATGCCCGAAAGCTGTTCGGCCGCTGGCTGGCCGAAGCCGGAAACGAACTACTCTGCACGGCCGACGTCCTGGTTCCGATCCCCCTGCATCGCCTCAAGCTGGTGAAACGGCGCTTCAATCAGTCGGCGCTTCTCTCCCTCGAGTTGTCCCGGCTGACTGGAATCACCAATGCCCCCACGGCCCTGGTGCGAACCCGCCGGACCGAGCCCCAGGTCGGGCTGACGGCCCACCAGCGGATCGACAACGTCAAGGGCGCTTTCGCCGTCCCGCCCCGATGGCGGCCGCACGTCGAGGGCCGCCGCGTGCTGTTGATCGACGACGTCATCACCACCGGCGCCACGGTTTCGGCAGCGACGGCAGCTCTCCTCAAGGCCGGTGCGGCCAACGTGGATGTGCTGGCCTTGGCATTGGTCACGGACACCGCCGCCACATTGAACGCCTGATGAATGGAGCCGGGCGTTGGGCCGGCGCTTCCGCGCGGTGACGCCCTCTTGCCACGAAAGCGGCTACCCCGGACGATTCGCGCCCCGCGCGCCCCTGCGTCAAAATCGTTCCCGCTTCAAAGCGCGCTAAGCTTTGCCAACCGGCGACAAATCACTATTTTTTTGAAGCGCGATCGGCTTCAATCGATGTGACGGAGGACACTGCAGCAATATGGCGAAAGTAACCATCTATACGACGATGTTGTGCCCCTACTGCCACATGGCAAAAGACCTACTGAAGCAGAAGGGTGCCGCGTTCGAGGAAATCGATGTCAACACCCAGCCTGGGCTGCGCGCCCAAATGCGGGAGCGGGCAGGCGGCCGCAACACCGTTCCGCAGATCTGGATCGGCGAGCGTCACGTCGGCGGCTGCGATGACCTGTACGCATTGGACCGCACCGGAGAACTCGACACCCTGCTTGCGGCATGAAGCAAAGCCCGTGCAGGCGATCAACGAGAACCGCCGGGGCCAACTGTGAAACCCATGTCACATGGCAACACCGAGTGAGGCGAGGCAGATGACGACGACTTCGGGAAACGCGAGCTTCCGCGCCGGTCTGGTGCAGATGTGTGCGACCCGCGACCCCGATCGCAACGTCGCCGACGCCACTGCGCTGATCCGCGAGGCCGCCGCTGCTGGCGCGCAATACGTCCAGACGCCCGAAGTCACGACGCTGATGGAGCTGGACAGGAACCGTCTGTTCAGCCTGATCGAGCCCGAAGAGAGCAATGCCGCCCTGGTGCATTTCCAGCGCCTGGCGAAGGAACTCGGCATATGGCTCCACATCGGCTCGATGGCGGTGAAGGTGTCCGCCGACAAGCTCGCCAATCGGTCCTACGTGATCGCGCCTGACGCAACGATTGCAGCCCGCTACGACAAGATCCACATGTTCGACGTCGATCTGCCCGGCGGCGAAAGCTACAAGGAAAGCCGCAACTACGCACCAGGCACATCGGGCGTCGTGGTCGACATGCCCTGGGGGCGGCTCGGCCTGACGATCTGCTACGACCTGCGCTTTCCCTATCTGCACCGCGCGCTGGCCAAGGCGGGGGCGCAGTTCATCGCCGGACCAGCCGCCTTCACCAAGACCACCGGTGAAGCCCATTGGCACGCGCTGCTGCGCGCCCGAGCCATCGAGACGCAATGCTATATCCTGGCTGCGGCGCAAACCGGCATGCACGAAATGGGGCGCGCCACCTACGGCCACTCCATCGTCATTGCGCCCTGGGGCGAGACGGTTGCGGAAGCCGGTACTGAACCCGGCATCATTACCGCCGAAATCGACCCCGCCGTCGTGGCCGACGTGCGCGCCCGCGTTCCCTCCCTGACGCATGATCGCAGTTTCACCGTCGTCGAGGCGGCGACCGATCCCGGCCGGGGAGCGCCGACATGATCAAGTATCGGTTGAAATGCGGTGAAGGGCACGAGTTCGAGGCTTGGTTCGCCTCCTCGACCGCCTACGAAACCCAGGAAGCCGAGGGGCGGCTCGCCTGCCCACACTGCGCAAACACGGCCATTGAGCGCGCCATCATGGCTCCGCGCGTCGCGACGCGGCGCGGACATGAGGAGAGCGCCGCAGCCCCCGCACCCGGCGCCGGCGACCAGGGGCACCAATCTACCGCCGCATCGCTGCACCCCGATCAGGCCGACGGCGCGAAACTGCGCGCAATGCTCCAGGAGATCCGCGCCGTACGCGACAAGATCCTGGAAAAGTCGGAATACGTCGGCCCGCGATTTGCCGAGGAGGCACGCAAGATCCATCACGAAGAGACCGCCGACCGGGCGATTCACGGCGAAGCCACGCCGCAGGAGGTCCGCGAACTGGCCGACGACGGCATCGACGTTCTGCCGATCCCACGCCTGCCCGACGACCTGAACTGACGGCATAAGCGAAACCGTTCAGCGTGAAATGCAGACGCTCGAAAAAAATGGTGAGGCGCCATTGTTCACCCTCGGCGCCTCACCTGACGATCGCTCCAGAAATTTTTGCGATCAAAAAAACCTAGTCGATAGCGAGTGTCACCAGCGTGTAGCGCACCGCCGCAGCTTCATCGTCCGACCAGTGCACAGGCTCGCCGCGACTGGCCGGCGTCCAGGCGAATCGATCGCCGTCATGTGTCCACACACCCCGGACATGCCCCCACCGGTCGACGGTGACACCGCCCTTCGGACCCAGGCCGAAAGCATAACCGCGCAGCCGTAGGATCTCGTGACGGTTCAGCTCCTGCAATAACGCAACTTCTCTGTCTCGCCCTGCCATTTCCGCTATTGATCCATGCCCGTGCCACCCTCACCGCCCGGATCGCTGGTCCCGGCGGACGCACGCCACGTACGATTGCCACGAACGGCCGGCACCACAGCGCCGGGCAATGTCGAACCAAAACAGGCAAACGTTTGCATTGTGCTGGGATCAGCATATGCAATTGTCGGGCATTTTCTTCAACGATTAACGGCCTTTCACCTTACGCAATTCGCCAAACATGCCGGAGGAATTCTTTGCGAATTGAAATTAAATTGGTTTTGAATGCCGACGGACGCATCGCTGGATTTGCGCACTCCATCAGCTAACCCGCACCTTGAGGTCGGCAAGACCCGCGACCCGGCCGTGGAGTTCATCCCCGCGTGCAACCCGGCCGACACCCGCCGGTGTTCCCGTCAGGATCACGTCGCCCGCTGCCAGTTCGAAAAACTGCGATAGGATCGAAATCTGCTCGGGCACCGACCAGATCATCTGCGAAAGGTCACCGACCTGACGGCGCGTACCGTTCTGGTCGAGCGAAATCTCCCCGCGCGAAAGGTGGCCGACATCCTCGACGCGATGCACCGGCCCACACGGCGCAGCGTACTCGAAAGCCTTGCCGACCTCCCAGGGCCGGCCGAGTTTCTTCGCCGCCCCCTGCAGGTCACGGCGCGTCATATCCAGCGCAATTCCATATCCGAAAACGGTTTGCAGGGCATCGTCCGGCCCGATATCGACGCCCCCTGATTTGAGGAAGACCGCCAGTTCGACTTCGAATTGTACATCCTCCGAGCGGCTCGGAAACGGGAATACGCCGTCGGCCCTCAGGTTGTCGGGGTTTTTCTGGAAGAAGAACGGCGGCTCCCGGTCGGGATCATGGCCCATTTCGCGGGCGTGTTCGGCATAGTTGCGGCCGATGCAGTAGACCCTGTGGACGGGAAACAGCAGATCGCTGGCTGCAAGGGGAACGGAAGGCTGTACGGGCGGCAGAAAGGCGAATGCCATGGGTTGCTGGTCCTTGTCGCGAGAAGAAGCGCCGATGAGATGCGCCGCCTGGCGAGCGGCCGTCAAGTCGCCAGCGAAAGCGGTCGGTTTTCGAACGGTCCGCCTATGGGGCCCTAACCTTGCAAGGCTGGCTGGAACCATCCCGCTCCCCCAAACCGGCCACCCCAGGCAAATGCCG
>CAZDNY010000006.1:0-17406 GCA_964506885.1 uncultured Hyphomicrobiaceae bacterium
AGACATAGTCGGCGCTCATGAGGGCGCCCCCGCAGGATCGGCAAGCTGCAGACGCAGGTCGGCCAGACGCTCTATCTGGCCGCGGTCATGACTGACCAGCACGACGGTTCGCCCCGCCAGGATCTGGTAGCGGATCAGTTCCTCCGCCAGCGCCGCCGACGCCGTATCAAGCGCGCCTGTCGGCTCGTCGAGAAGAATGACACGAGGCTGGTCGGCCAGCGCACGAACGAGTGCCAGCCTGAGCCGCTCGCCGGTCGACAGTTGCGTGATTGGCCGGTCGAGCACCGCTTCATCCAAGCCCAGATCGGTCGTCATTTTTTCGATGCGCGCCGCCTCCGCACCCGTCTCGCGCATGCTCTCGCGCGCCGTCTCGCCCCACCAGCCGGGTTCCGCAGCCGCAAAGCGAACCTGACGGCGCCACTGCCAGGCCGGCATCTCACTGCGTTCCGCACCATCCAGAAAAACATGACCCGGCACCTCGTCGAGGTCGGCGATCGCGCGCAACAGCCGCGTCTTGCCGATCCCCGAAGGCCCTTCGATCGCCAGACACTGCCCGTCGCCGACCTCGAAGGTCAGGCGCGGCAATCCGGGAATGGTGAGTTGCTCTACGCGCAGCAAGCTGAGGGTTCCCCGCGTCTGCGGACGGCCGGCTGCCGCCCCGTCGTATAGGCTTTAGCAGGGCATAAGGCTGCCGGTCCACACACGCACCGCCCCCACGCCGCGTTTGGCAGCGGCCACGCGGCAAGCCGCGGCTGCGATTTAGAAGAAATGCAGTGCGGAGATGAGCGCCTGTGGCACCCGGCTCGTCGGCAGATGGCAAATCTCAGCCGTGCAGCGCCAGTTCGATGATCTTGCCCTCGAAGGCGACCCGGTCGAACGGCTTGAGAAGATAATCGTCGGCGCCGGAAATCTTGGCTTCCGCGATGTCTTCCATGTTGTGCTCGCTCGTCACGTAGACGACGATCGGGCGCCGTTTAGCGTGCAGACGACGGATCTGCGCGATCGTCTCGCGCGGGGGCATGCCCGGCATGTGCCAGTCGAGCAGGATGAGATCTGGCATCCCCGCTTCGGTATGCGCAAGGGCCTCTTCGCCATTAGCGGCCTCGGACACCGAATAGCCCATGCGCTCCAGGAATGTGCGTGCAACTTTGCGGATGATCTCGGAATCATCCACCACCAGACAATGCATGTTCGGCTTCATCGTGACGGTTTCCCAAACAACGCCGTGCCGACCAAAAGCATTGGGCACGAACCTTGAAATGTCCTCGCCGAAGCTTGACCGGGTAGGGTTAAACGATAGTGAATTTTTGCGTCACACAAACAACACCTGCGCCGAAAGCGACGAGGCAGGCGAGCGGGGGCGACGTCGCGCGGTGTCACGCCGCGCGTGATGAAAACCGTGAAGCCCGGAAGAGATCGGATTAGGCGAACGGCTTGGCGCTGAGCAGGATGTCGGAGCCGTCCTTGAGGATCTCCAGGCGCATCTGCGCCGAACCGGCCAGCCGCCACGTGTAGTAGGCCTGGATCGACAGCGCGTCGAGTACCGGCTGATTCTCGCCGGCCACGAAATCGGTCAGGTATTGCGGCGGACGCGCCGCCTTGCCACGGCATCGGATGACGAAGCTCGGCTCCTCGATCGTGCCCCCCATCAGGACGTCGATTTCTCCGCCGCGCGGCAGCGCCGTGGTGGCGGCGGCCAGCAGGTTGAGCAGCAGCTTGACCTTGTCCTTGGCCATGTGCCCGGGCATGCCGTGCCAGTTGAGCTGGTGCTTGCCCTTGTCGATGAACCCGCGCGAGATCTGCTCGGCCGTTCCAAGATCGATCATGGCGCCTGCGGAGCCTGCCGCACCGAACGCGAAGCGGGCGAATTGCAGACGCGCCGAGGCCTGCTCGGTGACGTTGCGAATGACGTCCAGCGCATACGATTTCGATTCGGCGCCTTCGTCCTCGTCGAGGATTTCCAGACCGTTGTAGATCGCGCCGACCGGTCCGATCACGTCATGGCAGATCTTGCTTGAAATCAGTGCGGCAAGCTCGAGATCTGTCGGTTGCGCGGTCTCGCTCATGTCGGCCCTCTCGTTCAGCAATGAGGAAATGCGCGGCTGCTCTAAGGGGCGCCGGGGCGTCAACGCGAGCAGACAGGGGCCGCAATATGCGCAATCAGGTGCGTGTTAGCTTGATACACGCCCGATCGCCTTGATGCAAAGGTCGTGGGCCTGGCCCGCAAGGCGTGGCCGCGTTTTCGCCGCACATAGAGTCCCCGATGCAACGCGGCTCCCCGATCCACGTCCGGCGGCCGCCAGACAGGCTTGAATGCCGACGCGTTGTTGCGTTCTGCATGCCGGTTGAATCTGCAAAGCGTGGATGAACCGCGTTCCGCGCCGCCGGTTTCCGGTCTGCGGCCCCGGCAAAGCCACACTTTGGCAACAGTTACCCGCAAGATTCGGATATTGAGCCGAGCGAATGCTGATTCGGCGGCAAACGAGGGAACGACGAATATGCGATCGGTATGGAGCTTGGCCGTCGCGGGCTTTCTCGCGATCGGCGCGACGCTGGTATCTGCAACGGTTCAAGCAGCCGCCCCATCGGGCTCGTCCGCAGCCGCTCCGGTTGCCGCGTCTCCCGCATCGTCGGCGCCAACGGATTCGGCAGCGGCAGCACATCCGCCATCCGTGGTCCGCCTCGCCCAAACCAATGATGCCTATCGCCCGCCCGACGGATACACGGGATACGATAGCGGCGCGAATGACACATACCGCTCCGATGACCGCTCCAGCGAGCGCTACGACGGCGGCAGCAACGACGCCTATCGCCCGCCGTCGAGTTCCAATGATGTCTATCGTCCACCAAGCAACGCCGGCTACGGTGCCGGCAGCGCCTACAACAGCGGCCCGCCGCCGGCTCGCTACGACGATCGCTATTCGGACGACCGTGGCGGCGGCGACGCCTACCAGGGACGCTCTGCACCGCCCAGCGGCCGCTACGGCGAGCCCTATGCCCCGCCGCCCGCCGACAGTGCTGCGCGCTATGACCACAACGAAGGCTATCCCGAACCACGCCCGCCCGAGGCTTATGACGATCGTCGCTACTACACGAAGAACGAGATCATCGCCGCCGGCCACGGCTTTTTCGGCTCCATCAGCCAGGGCCTCGCCAGCGTCATCGAGCATGCCTTCAAGAAGGCCGGTCGCCCCAACGGATATATCCTCGGCGAGGATGCCGGCGGCGCGTTCGTAGCCGGCCTGCGCTACGGTGAGGGGCGCCTCTACACCAAGGACGCCGGCACCCACAAAGTCTACTGGCAGGGCCCCTCGGTCGGCTACGACTTCGGAGGCGCCGGTTCCAAGACCATGATTCTCGTATACAATCTGCGCGACCCATCCGACGTGTATCACCGTTTTGGCGGCGTCGAAGGCACCGCCTATCTGGTCGGTGGCGTGTCAATTCAGTTCCAGAAACACGGCGATGTGGTCATGGCGCCTATCCGCGCCGGAATTGGCCTGCGCCTAGGTGCCAACGTCGGATATTTGAAGTATACCCGCAGACCAACCTGGAATCCGTTCTGACCGGTTCGTTACGGACGGTTTCATGGCTCGGCGGCTGATGGCCTCGGGTCCGGACTTTGCGATGTGGCGCCCTGTTTTGGTGCGCGCCCTAGGCAAGCGTACCGGATGTGAGGCAGCACATCTCTGCTGCGACGGGGTTGGACGGGGAAACATGGTCGTGTCGGCGCCCTGACGTTGGGGCGATTCGGCGCGCCAGAGGTCTAGGAACGCGCGTGTGATCACGATCCAGTCCGCAATGCTCGTGGCGCTGGGCCTCCTGTCGGCGGGATTTGTCGTCCTGCTTGTCCTGCCGTTCTATCGCCGCCGTGCCGAGCGACTGGCTATCGCCGAGGTCAAGCGCCAGCTGCCGATGACCGAGGCGGAAATCCGTGCCGACAAGGACCGCCTGCGCGCCGAATATGCGATCCGGATCCATCAGCTCGAAAGCCGCGTCGAGGATGCAAGCCTCCAGGCAGCGCGCCAGAAGATCGAGCTCAACCGCCGTGATGGCGCGATCAGCGGGCTGAAAAGCGACATCGCCACCCTGCGCAGTACGCTCGAAGAGCACGAGAACGCCCGCCGCGTTCTGGAACGGACCATCACCGACCGCCTGCCCAAGGTGGAACAGCGTCTGGCCCAGGCGCGTGAACTGCTCCAGGAACGCGACCAGGAGATCGAGCGCCTCACCCGCACCTCCGACCAGACCGCCCGCGCCCTCGACGAAGCCCGCCAAATCAATATCCATCAGCGTGACGAACTGCAGCGCACCAGCGCCACGCTCGCCTCGCGCGCAGCCCGCAATCGCGATCAGCTTGCCGACCACCGCTTCGACGGCGAAGTTGCCTTGCGCTCAGAGCTGGAGGCGCTACGCGCCCGCTCGCGCGAGCAGGCCGAGATGATTACGCGTCTGCAGGGCCTTCTCGTTCGCGGTGGCAAACCGGCCGACGCCAAGGCGAATGCCGACGAAGCGGACGCTGCCGACGGCGAAGCTCCCTTCGACCGCGAGATTGCCAGTTTGCGCGCACGCCTGTCGGAGGCCGAAGCAGCGCTGAAGGCCGCCCGGACCACCGCCGAAGCCGGCAAGGCAGGCCAGCAGAAGGTCGATGACGAGATCCGCGCGCTCAAGACGAAGAACGACACGCTCAGCGCTGAGCTCGCACGTCTCAAGGCATCTCTGTCCATTTATGAATCGGCCCAAAACGACGACACCGCCATCAAGGAGTCCAAGGTCGCCATGAAGGCGCGCATGGGGGCGCTCGAAGCAGAGGTCGTCGCACAGAACACGACCATCCAGGCGCTGCGAGCCGAGGTAGCGGCAGCCAACGAGCGCTCAGCACGCCAGGCGGCCCACTATCGCGATGAACTGCGACGGCTGGGTGCGGGCACGTTACCCGCCTCCGGCGAGCCGCGCACAGCGCGCGAAGAGCCCGCGCGCCGCCGCCCGACGCTGGCCGAGCGTATGGGTGCGCCGCGTCCGGTTGCCTTGAAACCGGTGGCCGGCGCGCCTGAAGGAAATCGCAACGCCAATTACTTGAAGGCGTTGTCAGGAAGCGGCACTGCGGACACCGCATCCGACAGTGTCGTCACGCTTGCCGAGATCGCGTCGGCCGCCGAAAGCGCCAAGTCGGAAGGTGCCGCAAAAACCAGCGAGGCGGGCAAGCCGGGGGCGACGGATGCAGCGTCGGCGCCGGTCGCGGAAGAGGCGGCGCCGCCACGTCGCCGCTCGAGCCTTCTCGATCGCATCTCGAGCGTTTCCAAATCGTCGTCCTGAGACGTGGCGCCGGACCGCCGTTGCGCGGACCACGGCGGCAGCGCACCCAAATGAAGCCCGCCGGGCCGTGACGCCGGCCAGTCTGCCGGGCGCGGTCTATAGCGTTTCAGGTTTGGCAGAATCACCCCGCTCCGCCTGCCACCGTCCTTGGCAGCATACTTGGGGTGGTCGGAGGGGCGAGGCGGGCCGATGGTGCCAATCCGCCTGAGGCGGAAATGATCTAGGAATAAAGATCCGAATAGGTCTCGCGCAGAACGTTCTTTTGCACTTTGCCCATCGTGTTGCGCGGGAATGCGTCGACGAAAACGACCCGCTTGGGCACCTTGAACGCGGCCAGCCGGTCCTTGATCGCGGCAATGATGTCGCCTTCGCTCAGCGATGCGCCGGCCTCGGGTACCACGACAGCGGTGACGCCCTCGCCGAAATCGGCATGAGGCACGCCGATCACCGCGCTCTCCACCACGCCGGGAATAGCGTCGATCTCGCTCTCGATCTCCTTGGGATAGACGTTGTAGCCCCCGGAGATGACGAGGTCCTTGCCGCGCCCGACGATGTGCACGTAGCCCTGCTCGTCGATCCGCCCGAGATCGCCGGTGATGAAGTAGCCGTCCTCGCGGAACTCTGATGCCGTCTTCTCCGGCATCCGCCAGTAGCCCTTGAAGACGTTCGGACCCTTCACCTCGATCATGCCGATCTCGCCTTGTGCGAGCTCCTCGCCGGTCTCCGGATTGGTGATCCTGAGCGACACGCCAGGCAGCGGAAAGCCGACGGCGCCGGGCACGCGCTTGCCGTCGTAGGGGTTGGACGTGTTCATGCCCGTTTCCGTCATGCCATAGCGTTCCAGGATGTGATGCCCGGTCTTGGCCGTGAAGGCGCGATGCGTTTCGGCGAGCAGTGGCGCGGAGCCCGACACGAACAGACGGATATGCCTGGTCGCTTCCGGTGTCAGGCGTGGGTCCTGGATCAGCCGCACGTAGAAGGTCGGCACGCCCATCATCGCCGTCGCCTGCGGCATCACCGCGAAGATGTCGTCGGCGTCGAACTTCGGCAGGAACAGCATCGAGGCATTCGAGCGCAGGATGACATTGGTCGCGGTGAACAGGCCATGCACATGGAAGATCGGCAGCGCATGAATGAGGACGTCGTCGCCGGTGAAGCGCCAGTATTGCGACAAAGCTTCCGCATTGGACGCCAGATTGTTGTGCGTCAGCATGGCGCCTTTCGAACGGCCCGTCGTGCCCGAGGTGTAGAGAATGGCGGCAATGTCATCGGCCGCGCGCGCAACGCCTGGGAACGTCTCCGGCTTGCCCTCGGCGAGTGCCATCAATGTGCCGTCGCCATGGGTGCCGAGCGTCAGGCAATGCTTGACTCCCAGACGCTGCGCCAGCGGGGCGATTTCGTCATATGCCTTCGGCCGCACGACCACGACGGCGGGCTCTGCGTCGGAAAAGAAGTATTCGAGTTCGGCCAGCGTGTAGGCTGTATTGAGCGGCAGGTAGATCGCGCCCGACCTCAGGCACGCCAGATAGAGAAGGATCGCCTCGGGTGACTTGTCGGTCTGCACGGCCACCCGGTCGCCGGGCTTCACGCCCGCCTCGATGAGCCCGTTGGCGATGCGAGCCGAACCCGCCTCGATGTCGGCGTACGTCCAGCGGCGCCCATCGCGCGTCGTGATGAAGGCCTTCTGCTTGTCGCTCCAGTGTCGCGACAGCTGGCTGTAGAGGTCTTGGCTTTCAGACATGGCAGTTCATTCGGTTCAGGTCACAAGTCCGGTTCTCGTATGAGCGGGCGATCAGATGGCCTTGCCCATCAGCGTGTCGGGCAGCCACGTCACCAGCTCCGGGAAAATCGACAGAATGACGATCGCGAGAACCATGCACAGGACGTAGGGCAGAGAACCTTTCAGTACGGTACTGAGGGGAACGTCTGGCACGATTCCGTTGATCACGTAGAGATTGAGGCCGACCGGCGGAGTGATCAGGCCGATCTCCATGTTGATCGTCAGGATCACGGCGAACCAGTAGGGATCGAAGCCCGCCTGAGTGATGATCGGCAGCAGGATCGGCGCCGTCATCAAGATCACCGCGACCGGCGGCAGGAAGAAGCCGGCCACCAGCAGGAAGACGTTGATGATCGCCATCAACACCCACTTGTTGACGTCGAGGCCCGAGATCCATTGCGCGATCGATTGCGTCACGAATGTCGACGACAGCGTGTAGGCGAACAGCTCCGATGCGCCGATGATCATCATGATCATGATCGATTCGCGGATCGAGTCGCGGAACATGCCGACGATCGGCCTCACCTTCCACATGCGGTAGATGACGATCACGAGCAGCAGGCAGAAGAGGGCACCGGCTCCCGCGGCTTCCGATGGTGTCGCTACCCCGCCATAGAGCACGAACAGGATGCCGGCGATGATCGCCAGGAACGGCAGCACGCGCGGCAGCGCCTCCAGCTTCTCCGACAAGGAATAGCGGCGCGTCACATCCGACAGCCCGATACCCTTCATCCGGCAGGCGATGATGGTCCAGATCATGAAGAGCGTCGTCAGCAGCAGGCCGGGAATGATGCCGGCGATGAAGAGCCGCCCGATCGAGGTTTCCGTCGCGATGCCGTAGACGATCATGGTGATCGATGGCGGAATGAGGATGCCGAGCGTGCCACCGGCGGCGATCGAGCCGGTTGCGATGTCGGCGGGATAGCCGCGCCCGCGCATCTCGGGAATGCCCATCTTGCCGATTGCCGCGCAGGTGGCCGGAGACGATCCCGACAGCGCCGCGAAGATCGAGCAGGCGCCCAGATTGGACAGCACCAGCCCGCCGGGCACGCGATTGAGCCAGCGGTCGAGCGCGGCGTAGAGATCCTTGCCGGCCGGGCTCGAGGCCACCGCCGCGCCCATCAGGATGAACATCGGGATCGACACCAGCCCGAACGAGTTGAGACCGCCAAAGAAGGTCTCGCCCAGGATCAGCAGCGAGCGCGAGCCGTCGGTCAGCAGCAGCGTGCCGACCGAGACCGCGCCAAGCGCGAAGGCGATCGGCATGCCGGTCGACAAGAGCACCAGAAGTGCAAGCAGAACGAGCGATCCGATTTCGAGCGGCCCCATCACTCGCCCTCCCGGATAACTGTCAACTCGGACGCGGACAGGCTGGCGCGACCCTGGATGAGTTTGACGAGTTCGGCGATGTACTGCAGGCAAAGTGCGCCGATACCGAGCGGCAGCGGCAGCAGCGGTATCCACAGCGGCAGGGCCCACACGGTATCGGTCGTCCAGCTGTTGGCCCACGCCTCGTGGAAATAGATCCAGCCCGAATAGGCGAGCACCGCACAGAAGGCGAGAGAGATGAGCCCGCCGGTCAGCTCGAGAGCGAGCTTAGCCTTGCCGCCCAGCATCGTGGGCAGCAGATCGACGCCGACATGGCCGCGGTGCAGCAGCACGTAGGACGAGCCGAGGAACGTCGCGGCGATGAGTGCATAGATGACGAATTCGGTCTGCCAGATCGTAGACGCATTGAAAACGTAGCGCATCAGGATCATCTGGCAGACGACCAGCACCGCCGACGCCAGCAGCACCATGGCGACAATGCCGAGAACCTCTGAAATCCGGTCGACGGCGCGAATGAACATGCCCATGGCTGGCTCCATGTCCCGTCTGAAACTGGCGCGGGAGAATGAGTGTGCTCGCCGTGAAAGTTGCGGCATGACCGGAGCGCGACAGCTCATGCACTCCGGTCATGCCGCTCGTGTGAGCGGTACGCAAACGCGAGAGGGCCGCGTTATTCGACCGCGAGCGCCTTGTCGATCAGAGCCTGGCCGTTCGGCACCTTCTCTGCGAACTTCTTGTATGAGGTGTCCTTCGCGATCGCGAGCCAGGCGTCGTAGTTCTCTTTGCTCATCTCGACGACTTCCACGCCGGCCTTCTTGAAGGTCTCGACCATCTTGTCGTCGAGCTTCTTGGCCTCGCCGACGAAGTAGTCCTCGGCCTTCTTGGCGGCAGCCTTGACCGCGTCCTTCTGCTTGTCGTCGAGCGCGTCCCAGCTGCGCTTCGACATCAGGATCGGCTCGTACATCATCCACAGAGCGTTGGCACCCGGCGCAGTCAGGCACTTGACCTGTTCATAAAGGCGGTAGGACACGAACGAACCCGAAGACGTGTTGGCCGCGTCCAGTACGCCGGTCTGGAAGCCTGTGTAGATTTCCGACGAAGGCATCGACGAGATCGAAGCGCCGGCACCCGCAAGCATCTGCTCGAAGGCCGGGCCGGCCGCGCGCATCACCTGACCCTTGATAGTATCCGGCGACGTGATGCAGCCCTTCTTTGAGGCGAACGCACCGGCAAGCCAGGCATCGGCCAGCACGACGACGCCAGCATCTTCGATGACCTTCTTGATGTCGGCCATGAAGGGCGAGCTATTGAGCTTGATGGCGCGGTCGTGGTTGCGCACCAGACCTGGCATCAGCGTCGCGGAAAACTCTGGATGACGGCCCGAGGCGTAATCGAGCGGGAAGGCGGAGATATCGAGCTGACCCTTGGTCATCGCGCCCCACTGTTCCTTCGCCTTGAAAAGCGATTGTCCGGGATAGACCTGGATCTTGAGGCCCACGTTGGCCTTCTCCACCTCACGGGCGAGGATCTGCACCATTTCGTCGCGCACATCACCCTTGCCCCCCGGGAACTGGTGCGAGGCCTTCAGCACCGTTTCGGCGCTGAGTGGCGCGGCAAACAGAAGTGTGATCGCTGCGGCTCCGGTCAGAACCGCGCTCTTGGACGCTATCATCGATTTCCTCCTTGGTGGCGATGGCTGCGGGTCTGATACCCGGCAGCGCAGCGTGGGCATGGAACCGCCCCTTCTGAGGGGGCGTATAGCCAACTCAAACCACGACATTGAATGCGATGTCAATAAAATTGTATACAATCTCATCCGCGTTGCGATACGATCGGCCCGGAGAACTTGCGCATCGGTCGGTCGGCGTGCAGTAGCGGTCGCGTCGATTGCGACGTCAGCTTCGATCGGCCGGATCAGGACGCGCTATCGTGACGCCGAACCAACGGCAACGATGGCTGCGCCCGATGCACGAACGCTCATCGCCGTGTGAGGAGTGGCATGAAGAAGGGTGCGGTTGGTCTGAAGGAGCAGCTCGAGGACGACATCGCCACCGGTCGTCTGGCGCTCGGCGCACGCCTCGACGAGGCTTCGCTCGCCGCCCGCTTCGGCGTCTCCCGTACGCCCGTCCGCGAAATGCTGCGCCAGCTCGCGGCGCAGGGGCTGGTCGAGCTTCGGCCCTATCGGGGCGCCATCGTCTCCGCGCCCGATCCCAAGCGCCTGATCGAGATGTTCGAAGTGATGGCCGAACTGGAGGCGATGTGCGGCCGCCTCGCCGCTCGCCGTCTGACGGAGGAGCACGAGGCCGAACTGATCGAAACGCTGCAAACGTGCGCGCAAGCCGCGGAGGAAGGGGATCCGGACGCCTACTATTTCGAGAACGAACGTTTCCACCGCGCCATCTACAAGGCCAGCGGTAACGCTTTTCTTGCCGAGCAGGCGTTACTGCTGCACAAGCGACTGGCACCGTTTCGCCGGCTGCAACTACGTGTGCGCAACCGGCTCGGTCTTTCGCAACGAGAGCATGAAGGCATTGTCGCTGCCATCGTAGCCGGCGACCCCGACGAGGCGGCAGAGGCCTTGCGTGACCATGTTGTCGTGCAAGGCGAGCGCTTTGCCGATCTCCTGGCCTCCCTGGACTATCCATCGCGCGAATCCGCCTGACGCCGCCCGCGCAGGCCCGCGTACCGCGACGTGCCCCGCTCGACCAGGTCCTGGTATCCGGCACCGCCTACCAGCCCGACTGCAATTCGTCAGCGCGGGACGTTGCGAATGCATTTAGGTTGTCGGCATCGAACACAGGCGCCTGCATGGCCCGCCCTGCCTCGATTGCCTGGGGCGCTGCTGCCGAAACGCGCTGCCTTGACGCTTTGCCTGCGGCACATGGAGAGGTCGGCCGTGCACAATTTGAAAGGTGATGTTTTCGGTGGACTGACCGCGGCCGTCGTTGCATTGCCCCTCGCCCTGGCGTTTGGCGTGGCATCTGGCGCCGGCGCGGTCGCCGGCTTGTACGGAGCCATCGCCGTTGGCTTTTTTGCAGCCGTTTTTGGGGGGACGCCGGCGCAGGTTTCCGGCCCGACCGGCCCGATGACCATCGTCATGGCCGGCGTCATCGGCCAGTACGCGGCAAGCCCCGCGGAGGCGTTCACGATTGTCATCCTCGGCGGCGCCCTGCAGATTGTATTCGGCCTCGCGCGCTTGCGCCGCTACGTCGAGTTCACGCCCGTTTCCGTCGTCTCCGGCTTCATGAGCGGTATCGGCGTCATCATCATGCTCATCCAGACGCTGCCGTTCTTCGGGCTGGCGGCCGTGTCCGGCGGCCCCGTCGGCGCCATCACCGCCTGGCCGCGCATCCCCGCCGAGGCCAATGCACATGCGGTTGCGATCGCGGCGACATCGTTGGCCATCATGCTGTTCTGGCCGAAGCGCCTGTCCGCGTACCTGCCACCGCCGCTCGCGGCCCTGATCGTCGCGACCATGCTGGCGATGGGGGTATTCACGCGTGCGCCGATCCTGGGCGACATCCCGACCGGTCTGCCCGGTCTCATTGTGCCCGACATCCCGTGGTCGTCCCTGGCCGGCTTCGTCCAGGCAGCTTTCATCCTGGCGATCCTCGGTTCGATCGACAGCCTGCTCACCTCCCTCGTTGCCGATTCGATGACCGGGACGCGGCACAATTCCAATAAGGAACTGATCGGTCAGGGCATCGGTAACATGGCCGCCGGACTGATCGGCGGTCTGCCCGGCGCCGGCGCCACCATGCGCACTGTGGTCAACATCAAGGCGGGCGGCACGACACCGCTCTCCGGCGCGCTCCACGCGTTGGTGCTGCTCGCGCTCGTCGCCGGCCTCGCCCCCCTGGCCTCGCATGTGCCGCATGCGGCCTTGGCGGGAATATTGTTGAAGGTCGGCTGGGACATTGTCGATTGGGGTTTCTTGAAGCGCCTCTCGAAGATGCCTCGCCCGGCAGTCGTGGTGATGACGGCAACGCTGCTGCTCACCGTTTTCGTCGATCTTATCACGGCCGTGGGCGTCGGCATCATCATGGCGAGCTTCGTCACGGCGGGCTGGCGCCAGCCAGAAGAACTGGGGCGAATCCGCCGCTACTATGCGCCAGCCGCCGCAAATGCCATCACGGGTGGCGAGCTTTCGGAATTGAGCGAGAAAGAGCGCGAATTGCTCACCCGCTCGGCAGTTCCGATTCTGCTCACGCGCCTCGTCGGCAATTTCTCCTATGCGTCAGCACGCGAACTGGTCGCTCGCGCGACACCCCGCGACGACGATCCACACATCATCGTGTTCGATCTGGCGCGGCTCGGCCATCTGGATGTCTCTGCGGCCCTGGCCATCGATGAGCTTTTGGAAATGCGCGAGCGCGATGGGCGCGTACTGCTGCTCGCCGGCGCCGATGCACCACAAACACGGATGCTGCAGGACCTGGGCATTCTCGACCGGGTCGCGCGCGAACGGCGATTTACCACCGTTGAGACGGCGCTGGCCTACGCGATTGAAGCGGGGCAGGGCTGACGACGTCTTGTCCTTTGCGCGCAAGACGGGCTGCTTCACACTTGGCGAGCGTACGCATGCGCGGACAGCGGAACCGTGAATGAGAATTGCGAACCCGACGCACCGTCCGCGCGCTCTGTGACCCAGATGCGCCCCCCGAACTGGTTGATGATGCGCTCGGAGATGGCAAGTCCGAGCCCTGTTCCCGTACCCAGCGGATTCCCGCTGCCCGACTGCCGGTCCTTCACTTGGTAGAACTTGTCGAAAATCGCCTCACGGTCGGCTTCCGGAATCCCCGGTCCGTTGTCGATCACCGAGATCCGGACCATCCCGCCGTCACGCTCCACCAGAACATCGACCTGCCCATCAGGTCTGGGGCAGAATTTTTCCGCATTTGAAATGAGATTGATCAGCACCTGGATCAGACGGTCGCCGTCTGCGCGTGCTGGAGGCAGGTCGCTGGGCGGCTCTGCAACGTTGAGCCTTACCCCGTCGCGGTCGAAGATGGGCTTCAGCGAAGCTGTTGCCTCCCGGACAATACTGGCCACGTCGATATCTCGAATGTGCCACTGCATACGACCGGATTCTATCTTAGCCAGGTCGAGCACCTGATTGATTAGCCGTGTGAGCCGCTCACTCTCTGAAACGATGATGCCCAGAAACTGGCTGCGTTGATCCTCCGGCATGTCCGGATCGCTTTGAAGGATCTCCGAGAACGAACGGATCGAAGTGAGTGGTGTGCGCAGCTCATGGCTTACCGTTGACATGAACTCGTCCTTGAGCCTGTCAGCCTCGCGCAACTGCGCGTTTGCTGCTGATAGCTCTCGGCTTGCCACCTCTAGTTCTTGCGACTTCTGTTCCAATTGGCGCGAGTATTCCAGCACGTGTGAGGTCTCGTCGAGGATTTCCATGATCTCATCGAAGCTGACCTGCTCGGCCTTCACAGCAGACGCCATCGCCGCGCGTGCGGAGGCTGCGCCGATGCTCCCGGCCACCAGCCGTTCCACCATGCGCATCAGGCCAGCGTCGGCGACAATCTCGTCATGTGAGGATACCCCCTGCTGGCGCGCAAAAGCTCTGAAAGCCTCCGCAGTCCGCTCCTCGCCCACGAACCGTGCAGCCAGTTGCCGCAAGTCTTCGACACTTGTCCCGCCTCGGCTTGGATAGGTCGTCCCCTCGACGCGTGAGAGCACTTGCTGGCTGAACGCCTCAACGAAAACGGTTGCCTGGATCCTCTCGATGCGAGATTGCCGCTCAGTAAGTGCAACAGCGAGGAAGGCGCCGACGTTGAACACCATGCTCCAGAATAGCGAATGCGAGATGTTGTCGAGCCAATCGAGCCCGAATAGCGCGTACGGTTTCAATAATGCGATCGAGAACGGGCCATTTACAATGAAGCTTTCTGGCAGAAGTCCTGACTTTGCAAACCCGGGCAGCAGCAGAGTGTAGAGCCAGACTGTAAATCCGGCTATGAGTCCGGCGAAGGCAGCATTGCGCGTGCCGCCCCGCCAGAAAATGGCAAACAGCATGACCGGAGCGAGTTGCGCGGCACCGCAGAACGAAACGAGCCCGATGGTTGCGAGGTGGTAAGTCTCTCCGACAGCCGCAAGATAGAGATAAGACAGAAGCAGAACGGCCACAATTGCGGCGCGGCGTATGCCAATCAGCAAGGAGGTCAGATCGCTGCGCCCGGCTAGGCGCCGCCCAAAAAGGCGAAACAGGAGTGGCATCACGAGATCGTTGCAGACCATCGTCGAGAGCGCGATGCTCGCCACGATGACCATCGCGGCTGCCGCCGAAAGCCCGCCGAGGAGTACGAACAGCGTCAAGGCCGGACTTTCTGCGGCGAGCGGAAAAGCCAGGACATATGTATCTGCGTCGATGCCTGTACCGCTGAACAGTAGCCGGCCACCGAATGCGATCGGCAATACGAACAAGTTGATGGCGATCAGGTAGAGGGGGAACAGCCAAGTCGCCCGCGTGAGGTGGTTCTCGTTCGTATTCTCGACGAACGTGACCTGGAACTGTCGCGGCAGACACAAAACAGCAGCCATAGACAGTATGATCAGTGTCAGCCAATTGGTGCCCGCCTCATCCATCGTCATGAGTCTTGCGATATCAGGATCGGCGGCGGCCTTGGCGAATAGATCTCCGAAGCCATCGAAGATGCTATAGGTCACGAATGCGCCAACCGCCAAGAACGCAACAAGCTTCACGATCGATTCGACCGCGATGGCGACGACCATGCCTGCATGATGCTCGGTAGCCTCAATGTGGCGTGTGCCGAAGAGCACGGCAAACGCCGCCAGTACGAGCGTAACCAGCAACGCGATGTTGTAGGCGCCAACCCCAAGTGTCTCAGTCCCCATGTCTTCGGCGAGAACCACGCCGAAGCTCATCACGACTGCCTTGAGCTGTAGGGCGATGTAGGGAATGATGACGATCACGGTGACCACTGTCACGACACCGGCGATCAGCTGGCTCTTGCCATAACGTGATGCGATGAAGTCGGCAATCGATGTGATGCGCTGCGCCTTGCAGATCCGTAGAATCTTCCGCAGCACAAACCAGCCGGCCGTGAACACGAGCGTCGGCCCCAGATAGATTGGCAAGAACCCGACGCCGGACGTTGCTGCGCGCCCAACGCTGCCATAGTAGGTCCAGCTCGTGCAGTAGACCGCAATTGACAGTGAGTAGACGTAAGGATTTGAGATGAGATGCGGCCGGGTGCCCGTCTTCGCCATGCGGTCCGCATAGTGCGCCACGGCGAACAGCGCCAGCAAGTAGCCCAGGGAGGTGCCAACCACGATCCACGTTGGTAACATCGCCTGCCCCTCAATCAGCCTCGGCACCGTCTGACTGGGCAACACCATTATCCGATGGCATCAGCGCACTCTGGTTCTCCGTGTCGCTTTGCGCATCGTCGCGCCGTGTCTCCATGACCAGCGCGGTCAGCGCAACGATCAACGTCCAGGCCGCGAACAGGTAGATGAAAAGCGCCGGCACCCCAGCGACCGTCGTCGTGCCGCCAAGATCAAAAAGACCAAGGAACGGCTGCAAAAACAGAACGGCACCGAGCGCAGCAACTGCGAGCGCCCGCTCGGGTCGGCGCGGCCGGGTGATGGGCAGATCAGGCGAACCGGCTCCATTATGCACCATCGCGAAAGCCCTTACTTCTGTGGCCGTTCAGCATGAAGGCCGAGTGCAGCAAATGCCAGTCTACGTCCTGCTATTTCATTCCCGGCTTCCACGGCTCAGTGAACCGTTCGTGCCCGAGTTAATAATTGGCCTGCCGCCGCCGGATCTCGACGATTTTGTTGGACGCCTCGATCGCTTCTCCGAGTGTGCGGATGCCGTGCACCTCTAACAAATCGATGAGCTTGAGCAGGACACCAGCCGTCGCCAGTGAATCTCCGAGCGCCGTGTGCCGTGTCTCAGGCGGGATCTCGATCGAGAAGCGCTCCGCCACCGCATCGAGCGTATGCTGGTTCGTGTGGTCGTGCACGATCGCCGACAACAGCACGGTATCGAGTACCGGATTGTCGAAACTGACGTTGCACTTGTCCTGCTTGAGCTGCAGGAACTTCATGTCGAAGGCCGCATTGTGTGCGACCAGCACCGCATCACCGACATAATCGTGGAAGCGCGGCAGAATATGCTCGATCTTGGGCTTGCCTTGCACCATCTCCTGGCTGATGCCGGTGATGCGCGTTGCCAGCGGCGGCACGCGGCGGCCCGGGTCGACCAGATGATCGAATGCTTCGCCTGTCAGGATGCGGCCGTTCAGGATGCGCACGCCCGCGATCTGGATGATCTCATCGCCATTGGAAGGCTCGAGCCCTGTCGTCTCAGTGTCGAACACGACATAGGTCAGTTCGCGAAGTCCCCGTTCCGCCACCTCGCCCAGTTCAGCCGGCTTGAGCAGGTCGAAGTCGTAGAACTCCAGCCGGATCGGTAGTGGCGCGGTCGACGTGGTCGAAACGTGGGGCTTGATCGGCAGCAGCACAGGAATGCGAACGCGCGCCTTGCCCTCGCCCAGCGGCTCGCACCAGGCTTCCGATTTGTGATGCTCCAGGATTTCTGTGCCCGTCAGTCCCATGCCGCCCTCGACGGCTTCTGCAAGCCATCGCTCCAGCATGGCCGGGCTCGCCACATCCCCGGTCCAGGCGATGTCGATATATGCGCGCTTCTCGCTGCTCCGCGCCGAAAGCAGGAACGTGTTGGCCTCCAATTCGACCAGCGCCCGGCGCAGGACATGGTCGACGAGGGCCACCATCGTGGTGCCATCACAGCGCAGCCAGACCGGATCGCCCGTCACGTCGCAGATAATGCTGTCGTCATCGCGGTAGCGCCGCGTCAGCGTATTGAGCAGATTGCCCGAGTGCACGTCGCTCATCGGCCACTGGCTGGTGACGATCTCACGGTATTCGTCGCCGAACCGCTCCAATTCGTCGGACAGCTTCGTGCTCTCCTCCAC
>CAZDNY010000007.1:0-17388 GCA_964506885.1 uncultured Hyphomicrobiaceae bacterium
TGTGTTCTGATCGAGCACCTGAGGTGTCTTTTCTGCGGCGACCAGTTGCAGGAACTGCGCGATGAACTCCAGGTCGACAAGCCCACCGCGCACCTGCTTCAGGTCCCAGATGTTGCTGGTGCCCTTCTCCTTGGCGATACGATCACGCATCTCGCGCACGTCGGCTGCGACCTTGGTGCGATCGCGTGGATGGCGCAGTGCGGCGCTGATCGCATGTTCGACCTTTGCGCGCAGCAGCGGCGGTCCGGTAACGACACGCGCTCGCGTCAGCGCCATGTGTTCCCAGGTCCACGCTTCATCGGACTGATACGCGATGAAACTCGACAGCCGCGCCGCCAGCGGACCGCTCTGACCCGATGGCCGCAGCCGCATATCGACCTCATAGAGCGTCCCTTCGGCGGTTGGTGCCGAAAGCGCCGTTACCAGTCGTTGCGTCATTCGCGCATAGTACTGACTGGGCGCCAGCGGCCGCGCGCCGTCCGATTGCTGCGCCGCCTCGTCGAAGTCGTAGACGACGATGAGATCGAGGTCGGATGCTGCGGTCATCTCGTAGCCGCCGAGCTTGCCCATCGCCAGAACCACCGCACCGCCGCCCGGAACGGCACCATGGTTGCGTGACAGTTCCAGTTCTACGAACCCCTGCAGCGCCCCGATCAGACGCTCCGCCAGAAGCGCATAGGCACCCCCGGCCTGGCCGGCGTTGATCGAACCCGACAACACGCGCACACCGATCAGGAAGGCCTGTTCGCTCCCCACCACGCGCGCCCGGTCGAGCGCATCCTGCACATCCCCCGCAATGCCGATTTCCGTGCTGATCACCTTGTCCAGTTCGGCCGGACCGGGCAGCGTATTGAACGTTCTGGGATCGATCACTGCGTCGAGCAGGCGGCGGCGGCGCGACAGGATCTGCGCCAGCCGCGGGGCCGTTCCCATGATGTCGGCAACAAGCCGCAACAGCCCCGGATTGGCCTTCAGCAGCGAAAACAACTGCACGCCCGTCGGCAACTCCGACAAGAACCGGTCGAACGTGGCAAACGCGCGATCCGGCTCTGCCGTCTCCGCCAGCGCGGCAACCAGCAACGGCTGCACATCCGTCAACCGTTCGCGCGAGCGCGCCGAGCGCACCGCCGCATAGCGACCGGCATGCCAGCCGCGCACGGTCTGCAGGATGCTCGCCGGCTGCGTGTAGCCCATCTTGCGCAGGGCTTCGAGCGTATCGGGATCGTCATCGCCACCGGCAAACACCAGATTACCACCCGATGTCGTCAGCTCCGGCATATCCTCGAACAACGCGATATAGTGGGTCTGCACCATCTCCAGCACGGGCACCAGCGCTGCCGAGAATGCGGCTAGGTCCTCATAGCCGGCGAACCGCGCAAACGACTCCAGTGCCGGTTCCGCCTCGGGCAGCGTATGCGTTTGTTCGTCCGCCACCATCTGGATGCGGTGCTCGATCCGCCGCAGATACAGGTAGGCACGCTCCAGATCAGACCGGACGGTCTCGCGGATCCACTCGCGTTCCACGAGCGCCTGCAAGGCCATCAGCGTCTGGCGCACGCGCAGTTCCCGCTGCCGCCCTCCCGCGATCAGTTGCTGGGTCTGCGTGAAAAACTCGATCTCGCGGATGCCGCCCCGGCCGAGCTTGACGTTGTTGCCTGCAACGCCGATGGCCCCGATGCCGCGGAACGCATGGATCTGACGCTTCATGGCATGAATATCTTCGATCGCCGCGAAGTCCAGATGCTTGCGCCACACGAACGGCGTCAACTCGGCCAGCAGCGCACTGCCAGCGTTGCGATCGCCAGCGCACGGTCGCGCCTTGATCAACGCCGCACGTTCCCAGTTCTGGCCGAAGCTCTCGTAGTAATGCATGGCCGCATCTGTCGACAGCGCCACCTGCGTTGCGCCCGGATCCGGCCGCAGCCTGAGATCGACCCGGAACACGTATCCGTCCGCGGTACGCTCCTGCATGTACTTGACGAGGTCGCGTGTCATACGCACGAAGAACGCTTGCGGCTCGAGACCATCGCGCAGTCTTGCGCGCGCCAGCTCGTAGAAAATGATAATGTCGATGTCGCTGGAATAGTTGAGCTCGCCCGCACCATGCTTGCCCATCGCCAGCACGATGAACCCCGAACGCTGAACCGCGTCCGCAGATGTCTCCAGCCAGTCACCCTTGGCCTGTGCTTGCCGGAAAAGGTAGCGCACCCCGGCATCGAGCGCGGCATCCGCCGTCGCTGTCAGAACGCCCGTCACCGTCATCACCGGCCACACTCCGCCCAGATCGGCCAGTGCGGTGAGCAGCGCCACCTCGGACTTGAACAGGCGCGCCGCCCGCATTGCCTCGGCCAGTGTCTGAGCCTCGGCCATCTGCCTATCGAGTTCGCCGAGCAGCCGGTGAAAGCAGTCCTCGGGCGCCTCGCTGAGCACGCGTTGCAGACGCTGCGGATCACGCTGGATCAGGCCTCGCAGATAAGGCGAGCCCGCGAATGTGCCGGCCAGAAGGTTGCGCACTTGCGCGCGTGTCAGCAATTCCCCCAGGCGCCCCAGCGCGCCATCGCCCTGCGCTTGTTTCTCCAGTTCAGACAGCTCCGCCTGTGCCGATACCTCCGCCCCCCCGAGCGGGAACTCTACGATCCGGTCCGCAAGAGCGTTGCCAGGCGGCCCGCTTCTGCCGGCATCGCTCTCATCACGACCCGCAGGCTTGTCAGCACCGCCCGTGACATCCAACCAGGTGCCCGCCATATCCTCACCAGCTCCCGTTCCGTTCCCGACACGGCCAGTGCCACTTCCAACACCGTCCGCGTCCCCTTGACCATGCCTCGTGCCGCACTCGTTCAGCCAGCTTGAGCCGACTGCGCGGGCAGGGACAGCACCACACGCAGCCCCGGATCATTGTCCTCCAGCCGCACCGTGCCGCCATGCAGACGCGCCACCGCCGCCACCAGTGACAGCCCCAGTCCGGTCCCCGGCCGCGAGCGGCTTTGCTCGAGCCGCACGAAGCGCTTGAGCACACGGGCCCGGTCTTCCGCGCCGATCCCGGCGCCATCATCAGCCACCGAAACCTCGGCTCCTGATCCGACCCGCCGCACGCCGACCGCAACATGCGTCGCCGATCGCCGGACCGATCCGGTCTCGCTCGCGGACGGCGAGGCCCGCCCGTACTTGATCGCATTATCGATCAGGTTTGCAACCGCTTGTCCCACCAGATGCCGATTGACCTCGATCAGAACTCCGCCCGTCCCCGAAAACGACAGCGTCAGGCCCGCTTCCTCGGCCACGGGCTCGTATAGCTCGGCAACGTCGCCCACCAGTTGATCCAGATCCACCTGTTCTACATTTCCTTCCAGCGCCCCGGCCTCCAGGCGTGCGATCAACAACAGCGCATTGAAGGTCTTGATGAGTTCGTCCGCCTCCTCGATCGTGTGTTCCAGACCCGCGCGGTACGTTTCGGCATTACCGTTGTCGCGCAGTGCCGCTTCCGCACGGTTGCGCAATCTGTTCAGCGGCGTCTTGAGATCGTGCGCGATATTGTCCGAGACTTCCCGCAGGCCGTTCATGAGCTGCGCGATCCTGTCGAGCATCAAGTTGAGATTGAGCGCCACCGCATCGATCTCGTCGCCTTGCCCCGACACGGGAACCCGCCGTGACAGATCGCCGGCCATGATCGAGCGCGCGGTCCGGTTGACACTCTCCAGCCGTCCCATGAAAGCCCGGCTCAGGACATAGCCGCCGATCAGGCCGGCAGCGGCGAGAACGCCCATCCCGAAAAGCGCCAGCAGCCGAAGCCGCACCAGCATTGCCTGCTCCGCCTCGATGTCGCGACCAACAAGCACCCGCGCGCCATCACTGAGCGTCACGACCAGGGCCACAGCCTGCCGCGCAGACGATGGATCTGTTCCGCTCCTGCGATAGGTGAAGACACCCCCCGACGGTTTGTTTGTGATTTCCGAGGGAACGTCGTCGATGTTGCCCGCGACCTTCTCTCCGCTCGGTGAAATGATCAGATAAAGCCTGTTGGAATCGCCAGCGGCCCGCGCGGAAAGGACTTGCCGGACCGCCGCGTGGCCGCCCGTGTCGAACGCGCGCTCGATGGCCGCCCCATCCGACGTCAGCGAAGCCAGCACCTCGGTCTGCAATGCGACTTCCGACTGCCGGAACAGCACGAACACGATTGCCGAAGCCGCGATCACAAACACGGCAAGCGCCGCAACGGCGATCCGGAAGGCACCACTCGAAAGGGCCCCGCCCGGGGACTCAACCGTCGCCATCGCGGATCATGTAGCCGGCGCCGCGCACCGTATGCAGCAGCGGGGTTTCGAAACCCTTGTCGATCTTCCCGCGCAGGCGCGAGACGTGCACGTCGATGACGTTGGTCTGCGGATCGAAGTGATAGTCCCAGACATTTTCCAGCAGCATCGTGCGAGTCACCACCTGGCCTGCATGCCGCATCAGGTATTCCAGCAGGCGGTATTCGCGCGGTTGCAGTGTGATGGTCTCTCCAGCTCGCATGACGCGATGCGAGAGCCGGTCGAGCACGAGATCGCCCACAACATAGCGCGTCGTCTGCTCCTCCGGCGCATGGCGCCGCGCCAGAGCCTCGATCCGCGCCAGAAGTTCGGTATAGGCATAAGGCTTGGTCAGGTAGTCGTCGCCACCGGCGCGCAGGCCTTTGACCCGGTCGTCCACCTCCCCCAGCGCTGACAGGATCAGGACCGGCGTGCGGTCGCCTTCGGCCCGCAGTTGCTTGACGATCGACAACCCGTCCATCAACGGCAACATCCGGTCAACGATCAGGATATCGAATCCCCCCTCGCGCGCCATCGCAAGACCGCTCTCGCCATCACCCGCCAGTTCTGCATTGTGGCCGCTTTCCTTGAGCGACTTCAGCAGAAACCCGGCCGTTTCCTTGTCATCTTCGATCACCAGAACACGCATCAATTCTTGCTCATGTCTCCCGCCGACGCACAGCGTCCGGCAACAGCCGCCAAGGCCGCACCCGTAGGATTAGAGCACTTTTAGCCGAAGTGTGCGCGGTTCGGCGTCAAAAACATGCTCGAGATCTTAAGGATGGATCGCGTCCAGGTTTCCAGGAAAAATGAACACAATCCAGGGATAGGCCAACGCGGTCTCCTGTTGAAAGCACGGCTTCATGCCGAAGTGCCCTCCGCGACGCAACGAAGGCCGCCCACCGTCGCTTTTTCGGTGGGCGGCCTTTTTGCTTTTGTGTTTGGTCCGCGCGTCATCGACGCGCCCGACCGTCAGTTCTTGTTGAGCTGCAGGGCGACGAAGCGCTTCTGCTGACCCGTACGCACGTGCAGCAGAACCGCACGCCGGCCGAGGTCCCTGGCCTTCTTTACGCCGGCGACAACATCGTCGACGTTCTTGACGACTTCACCCTGCACCTCGAGGATGACGTCGCCCGCCTTGAGGCCCTTGAGCGCTGCGTCCGACTGCGAATCGACTTCCGCGATCGCGACACCGTCCTTCACGCCATCGGCACCTGCAGGAGCCAGTTTCAGACCGAGCTGTTCCAGATCCGTCGGTGTCTGGTCGAGCGGCTTGCCCTCCTCCAGTCGCGACAGTTCTTCGCTCGAGTTCGGGAACGTGCCAAGCTTCACGTCGATCACCTTCTCGGCAGCGTTGCGCCAGACCTTGACTGCAACGGACGTGTCCGGGCTGTAGGCAGCGATCTTGCGTGCCAGATCCCGGCTGTCTTCGATGTCGTTGCCATCGACCGAGAGCACGACGTCGCGCGCCGTCAGTCCCGACGTCTCGGCAGGCCCGCCTGGCGTGATCTCGCTCACCAGCGCACCGCGGGCACGATCGAGACCGAGGCTTGCAGCCGTATCTTCGTCGACGTTCTGGATCTTAACGCCGAGCCAGCCGCGGCTCACCGAACCCTTGTTCTTCAGTTGCTCGATCACGCTCTTGGCCGTCTTCGCAGGAACCGCGAATGCGATACCGACGTTGCCGCCCGACGGGCTGAAGATTGCCGTATTGACGCCGATCACCTCGCCATCGAGGTTGAAGGTCGGGCCGCCCGAGTTGCCCCGGTTCACTGCAGCGTCGACCTGCAGGAAGTCATAGGGACCCGAGCCGATGTCGCGCGTCAGCGCCGAGACGATACCAGCCGTCACCGTGCCGCCGAGCCCGAACGGATTGCCGACCGCGATGACCCAGTCACCCACGCGCGCGGGCGTCTCCGTGAAGCTCACATACTTGAACGACTTGTTGCTCTTGATCTTGATGAGCGCCAGGTCGGTACGCGCATCAGTTCCCACGAGTTCCGCGTCGAGCTTCTCCTGATCGTCGAAGCTGACCTCGATCTTCGTGGCACCGTCGATCACGTGATTGTTGGTCACGACGTAGCCGTCCGCCGAGATCACGAAGCCCGAACCCTGGGCCAGCTGCGGGCGATTGGGCCGCTGCGGCGCCTGGAACTCCTTCGGCAGATTCTTGAAGAAGTCCTTGAGCGGGTGATCGTCGGGCAGATCCGGCACTCCGCCGAAGCGACGGCCGCCAGGCGCCTTCACCGTCGTCTTCTCGCCGTTGGTGACCGAAATCGAGACGACCGCACCCTTAACCTTGTCGACGATATCCGCGAACGTTAACGGCGCACGACCATACGGTGTCTGCACGCCCTGCTCGGCAGGACGCAACTGCGCCTGTGCCGGTTGCGGCGCATCGATCGTCTGCCAGGCCAATGCCGCGGCCCCGACCAGTCCCGCAGCCATCAGAACGCGCCCGGCGCGCCCCCGACGGCTGCCGCTTGGCGCGGGTTTTGCTCTGTGTGCCTTGGAAGGCGCGTTGTGCATAGCTGTCAACCTCCTCGTGAAAGCTCTAGGGACGTTTGATTGAGGCTATAGCCAACCCGCCATTACGGCAGCCTTTCGGCTGCCTTAACGATCTGTAATGTGGCGTGGAGCGCAACCGTGGATCAGGCGTTCACAATTCGATCCGGAACCAGCCCGGCACACTTGGGACAACGCAAATTCGCGCGACATCGCAACATGCTGGCCTGCATCGCGGCAGCCGCAATGACCGTAACCCTCGCGGCTCTGAGCGCAACATCAGCCATCGCAGCCCCGTTCCCCATCGCGCCCATCCCGGGGGCTTCCCCCCTGCTCCACCGCGTCGCCGTCTTCGAACCCGACGAGCGGCGGCTGATTGCAAAAAGATATCCGGATCTGCGCAATAAGATCGGCCTGCTGCTCCATGCCAAGACGCAATCCGTATGCACGGCGTTCTGTGTCGCGCCCGATATCGTTGCCACCGCCGGCCATTGCGTCGCGGGTACGGTTTCAAATCCCGCCGGCGATCCTGCACACCTGCTCTTCCGCACCGACGCTTCGAAGGAACCAGCGATCCCGGTACGCGGACGTCGCGCAGGCACGACGGCCGCTAACATCATAACCGGCGCAAGACGCCTCAATACCCGTCCGCCGATCAACGCCACCTCCGACTGGGCATTCATCCGCCTCGAGCGCAAAGCATGCATGCACGGCAGCTTGCCGTTGAGCCCCAAGGGCGCGAACGAGGTCGCAGCCGAAGCCGCCGCTGGCCGCATCTATCACATCGCGTATCACCGGGATTTGGAGCATTGGAAGCTGGCTGTTGGGATGCCTTGCTCGTTCGTATCACGCAAGAAGGCCGGCACAGCCGCTGAACTCGGCAGGGATTTCGAACGCGCCGAGGATCTGCTGCTCCACACCTGCGATACCGAAGCGGCATCCTCAGGCTCGCCGCTACTCATCGACGGCGATAACGGCCCCGAAGTCGTCGGCATCAACGTGGGCACCTACGTGCGCTCGCGCGTCATCACCCACGACGGACAGATCGTCCAGCGCCTCGGCTCGGAGGTGATTTCGAACACCGCGCTTCTGGCCACGTCGCTGATTGCACCACTCGAGGCCTTCTCCAGCGCCCAGCTTCTGACCGCAGCCCGCGACATCGAACGGCTTCAGAAGTTCCTCGCCGCCCAAGGCCTGGAGCCGGGGCCCGCCGACGGGCACTTCGGACCCCGCACCCGCAAGGCCATCGAAGCCTATGAATTGCGGGTGGGCCTGCCGATCACGGGGCTCGCCACGCAGGACCTGCTCACGCGTCTGAAAACGACGACCTCGGCCAGCGCACGGCACTGAGGCGAATGATCCGGTCCATGGCCGGATCCTCCCTCACCGCGCCACGCCGACGCCATCGCGCGCACCGCGTAGACTGGCCGATCAGGCCCGCCCCTCCGGACCTGTTTCACGTTCCGCAGGCCCGGCCTTCATCAGTTCTGCAAGCCGCGCTTCTTCGTCCGCAGAAAGTCTCGAAGCCGAAGCGACAGCCGGGTCCTTCCGTCTGCGCGCCGCGTGGACCACATAGAACACCGTCAAAGCAAGGACCAGGAACGGCGCCAACCATAGCAGCAGGGTGTGCGCTGCGAACGGCGGCTTCAGCAGCACGAAATCGCCATACCGCTCCACCAGGAAGCTTTTGACTTCCGCGTTGCTGTCGCCCGCAACGATGCGCTCGCGCACGAGCCGCCGCAGATCCTGGGCCAGCGGCGCATCAGAATCATCGATTGACTGGTTCTGGCAGACGAGACAGCGAAGCTCCGCCGAGAGTTCCCGCGCCCGCGCCTCCAGAGCCGGATCTTTCAACTGTTCGTTGGGACTGAGGGCATGCGCAACACCACCGGCAACCGGCGCGAGGCTCATCACAAGCACCAACGCCACCGCCGCGAGTACGCGTTTGGCGAGCCCCCCCGGACCGCCTGGTCGTCGCGAAGCTCTTGCCATGTGCAAGGTCATCCGGCCTCTTGCCATCATGCAGCCGCCGTCCGCACGCGCCGCCGCGCCTTCACCGGAGCGCCGACCCGCAAACGTCGGTCGCTCAGCGAAATACCGCCGCCGACGAACATGATCAGGGCTCCCAGCCAGATGAAACGCACGAGCGGATTGAAGTAGACCCGGAACGAGAAGCCGCCGCTGTCCTGCGCATCGCCCACGACCGCATAGAGATCGCCGCGCCACGACGCCAGAATGCCCGCTTCCGTTGTCGGCTGCGGCGGCGCATCATAAAGCCGCTTGGATGGTGTCAACGTCGTCACCGGAGAGCCGCCACGCGTCACCTCGAGCGTAATGACATCTTCCGTGTAGTTGGGCCCCGTCTGCTTCTCCGCCCCTTTGAACGTCAGCACGTAGCCCGCCGTCTCGACCTGATCGCCCGGTTTCATGGCGACGATCGTCTCGACCCGATAGGCCGAGGTCGCGGCAATACCGATCACAGCAAGACCGACGCCGAAGTGTGCCAGCATCGTGCCCCATACCGAACGCGGCAGATTGCGCGCACGTCTCATGACCTCCGGCAACGGCGCCGAACCGGCCTTGGAGCGATACAGGATTTCCCAGATCGCTCCCATCATCACGAATGCCCCCAGGCCCATAGCCACAGGCGCCAGCCAGGGCCCCCGCTGCACCCATGCGGCCGTCGCCACCATGACGATCACAGCGACGGCCGCGGCAAACGCGAGCCGCTGCGCCGCCCCCATCAGGTCGCCGCGTTTCCAGGCCAGGAACGGCCCGAACGGCATCGCCACCAACAGTGGCAGCATCAGCGGAACGAACGTCATGTTGAAGAACGGCGCGCCCACCGAAATCTTGTCGCCAGTGACCGCCTCCAGCGCCAGCGGATAAAGCGTGCCTACCAGGACGGTGACACAACTGACCGTCAACAGGATATTGTTGAGCACCAGACTGCCCTCGCGGCTGATCGGCGCAAACAGCCCACCCTGCCGCAGCTCACCAGCGCGCAAAGCAAACAGCGCCAGCGCACCTCCGATGAACAGGAACATGATCCCGAGGATCACGACGCCGCGTTCGGGATCGACCGCGAACGCATGCACGCTCGTCAGCACGCCCGAACGCACCAGGAAGGCACCCATCAACGACAACGAGAAAGTCAGGATCGCGAGCAGGATCGTCCACACCTTCAGCGCTTCGCGTTTTTCCATGACCAGCGCCGAATGCAGCAGCGCCGTTCCTGCCAGCCACGGCATGAACGAAGCGTTCTCGACCGGATCCCAAAACCACCAGCCACCCCATCCCAGCTCGTAATAGGCCCACCACGACCCCATTGCGATACCGATCGTCAGGAACATCCAGGCCGCCAGCGTCCACGGACGCACCCAGCGCGCCCATGCTGCGTCAGTGCGCCCCTCGATCAGGGCTGCAATCGCGAACGAGAACGCCAGCGAGAAGCCGACATAGCCCGCGTAGAGAAATGGCGGATGAAACGCCAAAGCCGGGTCCTGCAGGATCGGATTGAGGCCGCGTCCGTCGAAGGGCGCGGGAACCACGCGTTCGAACGGATTGGACGTAAACAGGATGAAAAGCCCGAAGGCGAGCCCGATGGCGGACTGCACCGACAGCACGTTGGCCTTCAATGTCGCCGGCAGGTTGGTGCCGTACACCGCAACCGCGGCACCGAACAATGCCACGATCAGGACCCATAGTAGCATCGAGCCCTCGTGGTTCCCCCACACCCCCGCGATCCTGTAGATGAGCGGCTTGGTCGAGTGGGAATTGGCAACCACATTCGCCACAGAGAAGTCCGAGACGACATAGGCGTGGGTCAGGGCCGCGAAGGCAATCAGGATCAAGAAGAACTGGCTGACCGCGGCCGAAGCACCGAAATCCATCAGCCGCGAATCGTTGCGATAGGCGCCGACGGCGGGAACCACGCACTGGAAGGCAGCCACCATCATCGCCAGCACAAGCGCGAAATGTCCAAACTCGATGATCATTGACCTGCTCCTTGGGCACCGCGCGGCTCCGATCGGATCGGCCGAGCGCCTCGCTCATTGGCTATTGTGACGTCTTGTCCCCGTCCATCTTGTGGCGCGACCCTTCGCCAAGCTTCACGCCCCGCGCCTTGAGAGCGTCAGCGACCTCCGGCGGCATGTAATTCTCGTCGTGCTTGGCCAGAACCGTATCAGCCGTCATGCGCCCGGACTCGTCCAGGACGCCCTCGGCAACGACGCCCTGGCCTTCGCGGAACAGATCCGGCAGCACGCCCTTGTAGCTGACCGGCACCGTCTTGAGCGTATCGGTCACCACGAACTCCACCTGCGTGCCGGTGCCGCGCTTGACCGAACCATCGGCAACCAGACCACCCAGTCGGATCCGCTGGCCCACCGGGACGCTTTTCTCCGCGATGTCACTGGGCGTGTGGAAGAAGACCACCGAGTCCTTGAGTGCAAACAACGTCAGGATGGCCGCCAGTCCGAGCACTGCAACGGCTGCGATGATCAAGGTGCCCCGGCGCTGCTTGCGTGTCATGTTTGCGTTCCAGATCCCTTCCGAGCCGACGCTGTGGATCACACGGCGACGGTCAGTCTCTCCAAAGTGCAGCCCGATCGGTACGACTGCCGTACGTCACGAGCCAATTCCCAGATCCTTGGCCAGAGCATCGATCGCCTGGATCGCGGCGGCGTCTTCCGCCAGCGCGCGACGCGCATCCGCGATGGCTTTCACCGCATCGCTGTCGCGTCCCATGACCTTATAGGCACGCGCCAGCCGCTTCCAGCCCTCCAGATCCTTGCCGTTTTCCGCCAGACGCGCCGCCAAGCCATCGACCATCTGTGTGATAAAGGCGCTGCGCTCTTCCGGCGACATCTGCTGGACGGCCGCAACATCGGCTGCATTGGGACCGGGTGCGTCACTGTCATGCGGCGGTGCACGCTCAGCGGTGGCCGGACCGGGGGTCTTGGCCGCCTCCCCACCGCCTTCACCGGCACCGCTCGTTCCCCCGGCTAGCGCTGTGCGCATTTCGCCAAGCTTGCCTTCGACCAGCGAGCGCCAAGGCGCATCTGCCGGCGCCGACGGCAACAGCTTTTCGAGATCGGCTATACCGCCCGCCAGATCGCCCTCCTGCTCCTTCGCAAGCGCCAGCCAGAAGCGCGCTTCGACCCTGTCGGGCGCGATCTTCAACAGCCTTTCATAGGCCCGGCGCGCATCGGGCACGATCAGCCCGTTGTTTGCCAGGACCAGGGCCTCGGCAAATCCGGCGACCCTGTCGGGTGTCTCGCCATTCAGACGGATCGAATTTGCAAAAGCGCGAGCGGCATCGTTGTAACGCTGCTGCTTCATATAGACCGGCGCCACGACCTCCCAGCCCTGGCCGTCTTCGGGCTGCGCACGAAGCCGCTTTTCGACGAGCCCGATCAGTTCATCGATCGAGCGTCCCGGACCGCTCTTGGCCACACGCTCGGCAAAAGGCGTGCCCGGCAGGCCGGGCGATCCGACGCCGAGATAGACACCGATGGACAGGAGGGGAATGAGCAGGCCTGCAGCATAAACCAGCGCTCGTGCACCGCCGCTGGCGGAAGTCTGTTCAGGACCCGTCCCCGCTGCGTGGCCGCTGCCGGCCGGTTCGCCCGGGCTGTCCGCGTTTGCGGCCTCGACCTCTGGGGACTGCTCTGCGGCCCTCAAGATGCGCCGCCCCAGTTCCGTGCGCGCCGCTTCCGCCTCCGAAGCCTCCAGCAACCCTTGCTCGCGCTCCGAATCGATCGCGCGCAACTGATCCCGGTAAACGGCCAGGTCAGCCGATTGCGAGTCGGCATGCGGGTCCGCAGGCCTGACGAGCGGCCGCGCCAGAACGGCGATGACGCCCGCCGTCAACACCGCAAAGCCGATCCAAAGAAGCATCTTACGTTCCCAAATCCACCTGCCTTGGTGGAATAGGGGTGCGACCGCCCGATGACAAGACCGGGGAGCATCAGATGGGCCAAAGGTCGCGCAACCGGCCCTCAAGAATTGGTGAACGGCCTATCATGCCGCTCCGCGCCCCCAGGGCCGGCCCGCAGGGCTGAGGGTCCCCTCCTACCGATAGCCCGAGAACGACTGCAAGCCCGCAACGGGCGGCATGGGTGGCTCAGGCCACCGACCGCCACGTCCCGTCGTGATTGCGGCATGCGGTGCCACGCATCACCTGCGGCCGGCCGTCGATATAGACCGTGTGGGCATAATCGCGGCAATCAGTGCCACTCCGCTTGTAGGGGCGGCTGGGGACGACCTCGCCGTAGCGGCCGTTATCGGGATTGCGCCACGTGCGTGCCACGCCCGAGCGCCCGCGCTCGAGCGCCTCGTACTCGGCTTCCCGCGCCAGCATCCTGTCTTGCTCATCGAGCGAGCGGCCGATCTCATGCCCGACCACGCCGCCAACAAAGGCTCCGGCAACCGTCGCCAGCGCACGTCCCGTACCCTTGCCGACCGTGTTCCCGATCAGACCGCCCGCAAGTGCGCCCACCGCGAGCCCGGTGTCGGCCCGTGTCGGCCCCTCGGGTCCACATCCGGCAAGACTGAGGGCAGCTCCGGCCGTCACGGCGACCATTGCGAACTTCAACATCGAATACCCCGTTGGTTGCTCGACCGTGCGATACTCCCGATACCCGGCACGGCCGATCAGAATCTCCTACATGGGGATTTCAGTCCGGATTTAGGCGAAGTTGGGGCATCGCAGACGCTGCAGCGGCGTTATCAACGGGGCGGGCATTCGCGCCACACCACATCTGCCGCGCACATTGTCGGCCGACTGCCGCACATCCTTGAGGATGCATCGCACCCCTCACGCGCTCGGCAATCGCAAAACCGCCTTCAGTCCCCCGTGCTCGGACGCATGCAGTTCGAACTGACCGCGATACATCTGCACGAAGTCTGTCACGATCGACAGCCCAAGGCCTGATCCTGGTTTGGATTCGTCCAGGCGCAATCCGCGCTTGCCAAGCTTCTGGCGCTGCGAATCGCTCAACCCCGGACCGTCGTCCTCCACTACGATTTCGATCTGCCCGGTCCCGCCCTTGAGCGCCGGACGCAGGGACCGCACACTGAGGAACACTCGGGACCTCGACCATTTGCAGGCGTTGTCGAGGAGATTACCAAGCATTTCTTCCAGGTCCTGACGCTCACCCTGGAAGCGTGCGTCTTCCTGCACGTCCGCCGTGATCGCAATATCGCGGTCACGATTGATCCGCTCCAGCGCCCGCACCAGCGGTTCTGTCACCTCGCCGACGTTGGTAACGCGCCCGATCGCGCCGACCCGGGCCGCCATCCGTGCGCGATCCAGATAAAGCGTGATCGAATCCTTCATAACACCGGCCTGCTCGGAAACCTTGCGGGCCAGTGTGCTGTCGTCATCGCGCGCCTCGTTAACGATAACCGCCAGGGGCGTCTTCAGCGCGTGGGCGAGATTGCCAACCTGGGTGCGCGCCCGGTCGATGACATCCTGGTTGGATTGGATAAGCGCGTTGAGTTCCACCTGCAGCGGTTCGATCTCCGCAGGAAGGTCGCCGTCCAGCCGCTCCGCCTCGCCTGAGCGTATCGCCGCCAGCCCCTTTTCGACGCGTTTCAGCGGAAGCAGACCGAAGCGCACCTGGAACAGCGTCACCGCCACCAGACCGAGCCCGGCCAGCGCCAGCGCTGTGATCAATCGATTGCGGAAATTCGAAACCAGTGCATCAAGCCAATCGAGCGGACCCGCCACGATGATCGAATAGCGGGGCATGCTGTCGTCGTAGCCCAGATGACTTACCAGCTCGACGATGCGCATGGGATCGCCCGTCGGGCCCGGCACATTCATCCACCGCGTTCCCGTGTCATCAGTGGGGAACTTGCGTTCGGCGGGTGAAGGAAGGCGCGCGGTCGCCAGCGACGCCGAAACGAGTGTCGGAAGTTCCGGATTGTCGAGAGGTTTGATCTGCCAGTACCAGCCCGAATGCGTCACCTCGAACAACGGCTCGTACCGGTTCGTCGGCGCGACCGGCGCATCGCGCGCCTCGCTGAGGCTGTCGAACATGATCGCAGTCGCCAGCTTCTTGAGTTGCGCGTCGAACGAGGCCTGCACATCCTCGTGATAAAGTTTGTAAATGATGATGCCGGCCAGCGGCAGCACGATCAGCGTCCACGCCGTAGACGTTGAAAACAGCCGGAACGCGAGTGAATTAAGCCGCATCAGGGTCGGAGCTCAGCCGGTAGCCCAGTCCACGCACCGTTTGAATGAGGTCCGACGGGAGCTTCTTTCTGAGCCGTCCAATGAAGACTTCAATCGTATTCGAATCGCGATCGAAGTCCTGTTCGTAAAGATGCTCGACCAGTTCGGTCCGCGACACGACGCGTCCGTGGTGGTGCATCAGGTAGGCGAGCAACCGATACTCGTGCGACGTCAGCTTCACCGGTTCTCCATCACAGGTCACCCGCGCCGATTTCGTATCGAGCCGGATCGGTCCGCACTCGATCTCGTTCTTGGCGTGGCCGCTGGCGCGGCGCACCTGGGCCCTCACACGCGCCAGCAGCTCCTCCATATGGAACGGCTTGGCCACGTAGTCATCCGCGCCGGCATCCATCCCGGCGACTTTGTCGCTCCAGCGGTCGCGTGCGGTCAGGATGATGACCGGCATATTGCGCTCCGACCGCCGCCACTGCTCGAGCACGGACAAACCGTCCATCTTCGGCAATCCGATGTCGAGGATTACAAGGTCATAGGGTTCGGTATCGCCCAGGAAGTAGCCGTCTTCGCCGTCGAACGACGTATCGACGGCATAGCCAGCATCCGTCAGCGCGCGCACGAGCTGACGATTGAGATCTTGATCATCTTCGACAACGAGAATTCGCAACGGTCCATTCCGCTCTGTCTATGGCAACTGGCGGCGGATTATAGCGAGGCCGCCTGAAAATCCTAGAACGAGTTGCAGCCTCCTCGAGACCCGGGAATGCACCCGCCTTCAACCGCACCAGGGCATCGTTAACGAGCGTCCAGGCTACCTCCTGCCAATCACACCATCGCGCCACTCGACAATGACCGCCCTAGAATGGGTTGCGCGCGTCGACCCGCCTTTGGCTGATCTCGCCGCCCTTCTTTCGTATCACAAGCCTGTAGACATACCGGCCATCCTCGCGGCACAAGGCCGTCCGCACGATCGCCCCCCCGAACGTGCGCCTCGCCACGCTGGCGAGTTCTTCCACCGTTGTGAGCCTCTCCTGGGCCACGATCTGTGCCGCAACCGACCAGTCGTCGATGCACGCCCCGTCGCCCGGCGCCGCCTGCACGCCCGGGCTACTCGCGAGCACGCTCATGAGGCAACTGACCACCACACCTGATATCCGCTTCTTCATTCCAGTCCGTCTTCCATATGCGCAATACGCACATTGCGATCCGTTACTGCAGTGAGAATGACGGGGCGCGGCTGAACCCGGACTGAATGAAAAGTGACGCTGCTGCGGTCACAATTTGACGGACACGAGTTTGCGCGCAATCGGCTGCGTCGCGCGCATGCGCCCGTAAATCGCCAACAGCGTGCCGATTACGCCGCCGAGCGCCTGCACGACCTCGGTCACCTGCTTGCCGAGCTGCTGCACCATCTCAGCGGTTATATCAAATCCCAAAAGGGGCCCGATCACCGGAAGCACGGTCGATGCTGCCGTCAGGATCACGCCCCAGATCGTCATCGACTCACCCCACCATTTCGCGCCCGCCGCCGTGTCAGGGATCTCAGGAGTTTCGACCGTCATGTCACTGGAACCTTTCTCGTCTGCTGTTTGAACGACATCATTTGCGGAAGTGCTCTCCGCTGTGACCGGCCTCGCGGCGGCGGGAACGGCGCTCATTAGTTCGCCCGCGCGAACCAGGGTCATATCCACGCGCCGCATCCAGCCACGCCCGAAACGCCAGAAGTGCTTGAGTGCCCGATATCGCTCGCGCCGGATTTCAGCGTATGCCGCAATCGTCTCCACGAGCGGCTTGCTTGCGATCCGGCCCCGCGTTTGCGGACCGATCTCGCCATCCACGTCCGCACCCACGGCTTCCTGCAAAATGCGTATCGCGCGTCCGACACCATGATTGACAGCTGCATCGAAGTGCATCAGCGCCAACGCGGCAGGCATGCGCGTGCAATCCGCCGGCTTCCAGTACCGGGTCTGGTAGATCTCACGCACCATCGCATCTGGAATGCGCTTCAGGCGGGCAACCAGACGGCTTCGTGTCGATGGCGATACAGTTTCCCCCACCCAGCGGGCGTAGACGCCAAGCGTGATCCCCTTATTAGTTGGACCACCAGGATCGTAGGGATCGTCGCTGAAGCCACCTTCCATCTGCAGCACATGCGCCAGGCCACGCCCGAACACATCCAACGCGTCGCCACCTGCGCGGGACATGTCGGCAACCCGCGCTGGCGAGGCAGCCGCTGCGACCTCGTCCGGCCATCGATAGTCGAGCACCCGCGATTTCGCGAAAGCCGCAACAGTCACTGCGTTGGATTGGTTGCCCCCCAACAGGAAGACCTGTTTCTCTGTTTCGCCCAGGACGAAGCCGACACCGGAGAACCCTTCGCCCGCTACTGGCTCCACA
>CAZDNY010000008.1:0-17131 GCA_964506885.1 uncultured Hyphomicrobiaceae bacterium
GGCACGGTGAACTACAACGCCTCGACCGGCAAAGTCATCAAGTGTGATCTGTGCCTCGGCAGCCCGGCCTGTGCCGACGCGTGCCCGACAGGCGCCATCACCTTCCAGGACACCGAGCAGACAGGCTTCGACAAGATGAAGGTCTGGGCCGCGCAGGCCGCCAACGCCACCACCCACGAAGGCCCCAATACGCCCGTGGCCAAAGGCTGACGCGACGCGCACCAGCGATGCCCTCAGGCCTGAAGGCCGAACGGCGGCGCAAAAACCGATGAAGCTCAACAATCAAACCGACTGCGGCGCCATCAGAGCAGACCGCAACTCAGGGAGAAACCGATGGGATGGAATCGTAAGATCCTCCGGGTGAACCTCACCGAAGGCACGGTCAAGTCCGAGCCCCTCAACATGGACTGGGCACAGAAGTATCTGGGCCAGCGCGGCCTCGCGACCAAGTATCTGGTCGAGGAGATCGACCCCAAGGTCGATCCGCTGAGCCCCGACAACAAGATGATCATGGCGACCGGTCCGCTGACCGGCACGGCTGCCTCGACCGGCGGCCGCTACTCCGTCATCACCAAGGGCGCGCTCACCAACGCCATCGCCTGCTCCAACTCCGGCGGCTATTTCGGCGCCGAGCTGAAGTTCGCCGGCTGGGACATGATCATCTTCGAGGGCAAGGCGCCCAAGCCCGTCTACCTGACCGTCTTCGACGACAAGGTCGAGATCCGCGATGCCTCCGAGATCTGGGGCAAGAGCGTCTGGGATGCCGACGAGTGGATCAAGAAGCGCCACCAGGACCCGATGATGCACATCTCCGCCATCGGCGTCGCCGGCGAGAATCAGGTGCTCTACTCTTGCATCGTCAATGACCTGCATCGCGCCGCCGGCCGCTCCGGCGTCGGTGCCGTCATGGGCTCCAAGAACCTGAAGGCCGTCGCCGTGCGCGGAACCAAAGGCGTCAAGGTCAAGGACGGCATGCGCTTCCTCAAGGCAACCGGCGCCGCCAAGAAGGTGCTGCAGGAAAACGCCGTCACCGGCCAGGGCCTGCCCACCTACGGCACGCAGGTCTTGATGAACGTCATCAACGAAGCGGGCGCCATGCCGACCCGCAACCACCGCGACGTTCAGTTCGAGGGCGCTCACGACATCTCCGCGGAGGCCATGGCCACACCGCGCAAGTCGGATGGGCATCCCAACCTGCTCACCAACCAGGCCTGCTTCGGCTGCACCATCGCATGCGGCCGCATTTCCAAGATCGACGACAAGCACTTCTCGATCCAGAACAAGCCGCAGTACTGGCATGCCTCGGGCGGACTGGAATACGAGGCCGCCTGGGCTCTGGGCTCCAACACCGGCGTCAACGACCTGGAAGCGCTGACGATGGTGAACTTCGTCTGCAACGAGCAGGGACTCGATCCGATCTCCTTCGGCGCCACGGTTTCCGCCGCGATGGAGCTATACGACCTGGGCATCCTGACCAAGGAGCAGACCGGCGGCATCGACCTCAAGTTCGGTTCGGCCGAAGCGCTCGTGCAGTGCGTGGAACTGACCGGTAAGGCGGAGGGTTTCGGCAAGGAACTCGGCCTCGGCTCGCTGCGCCTGTGCCAGAAGTACGGCCGGCCTGAGCTGTCGATGTCGGTCAAGGGCCAGGAATTCCCGGCCTACGACTCGCGCGGCATCCAGGGCATGGGCCTCACCTACGCGACCTCCAACCGCGGCGCCTGCCACCTGCGCTCCTACACCGTGTCGTCGGAAATCCTCGGCATCCCCGAGAAGACCGACCCGCTGGCCACCGATGGCAAGCCGGCACTGGTCAAGGCCTTCCAGGACGCGACGGCCGCCGTCGATAGTTCGGGTCTGTGCGTCTTCACGACGTTTGCCTGGACGCTCAACGACATCGCCCCCCAGGTCGATGCCGCCTGCGAAGGCGAGTGGACGCCTGAGCGCCTGCTGGAGACCGGCGAGCGCATCTGGAACATGGAACGCGTCTTCAACAACAAGGCGGGCTTCACCGCCAAGGACGACAACCTGCCGCCGCGTCTTGTCAGCGAGCCGGCTCAGACCGGCCCCGCCAAGGGCCTCGTCAACGGCCTCGAAAAGATGCTGCCCGAGTACTACGCCCTGCGCGGCTGGACTTCGGAAGGCGTTCCGACCAACGAGACGCTCTCGCGCCTCGAACTGGGCTGAGGATCGATCAATCGCCCGGGCAGCCCTTGAATGGATGCCCGGGCGAATGCTTTGATGTGCCGAGCCACCCTCGAACGATCGCTCGCGAGCATCGTCGAGGCAGGCACACGCACCGCTGCAAATGCGGCCGGCGATCGTCTTGCGACGCTCGCGCGAGTGGCATGGAACGGCGCGCGCAACAAGCGGCCCGCGCAACAACAAGAACACTTCCGGGAGGTGATGATGAACTACGTAGTGCTCGGCGCCGGCCCGGCAGGCGTGACCGCCGCCGAAACATTGCGCAGCCTCGACCAGACCGCCAGCATCACCGTCATCGGCGGCGAGCAGGAGCCACAGCCCTACTCGCGCATGGCTATCCCCTATTACATCTACGGCAAGATCGAGGAAGGCGGCACCTACCTGCGCCAGGAAGCGGGCCACTACGACCGGATGGGGATCACCTACCGTGTCGGCCGCTGCGGCGGCATCGACCCGGCGGCACACAAGATTTTCCTCGATGGCGGCGAGACCCTTGCATACGACAAGCTGCTGATCGCAACCGGCGCTTCGCCGATCATCCCCAACATGCCGGGCTCCAATCTTCCCGGCGTCCAGACCTGCTGGACGCTGGAGGATGCACGCGAAATCCTCAAGCATGCCGACAAGGGATCGCCCGTCGTCCTCGTCGGCGCCGGCTTCATCGGCTCCATCATTCTGGAAGCGCTCTATCTGCGCGGCTGCAAGATCACAATTGTCGAGTACGCGCCCCGCATGGTCGCGCGCATGATGGACGAAACCGCCGGCGGCATGCTCGGCCGCTGGTGTCAGAAGAAGGGCGTCGACGTGCGCGTCTCCACCAAGGTGGAAGGCATCGCCGAGGGCTCCGACGCACCCGATGCCAAGCTGACCGTATCGCTCTCCGATGGCACCACCGTTCCTGCCGCCCTCGTCGTTCTCGCCGTCGGCGTGCGCTCCAACACGAGTTTCCTGGTCGGCTCCGGCATCGAAACCAACGTCGGCATCAAGGTTGACGAGTACCTGCAGACGACCGCGCCCGACGTCTATGCAGCCGGCGATTGCTGCGAAGGCCTCGACATTTCCACGGGCAAGCCTGACATGCTGGCCATCCAGCCGGTCGCCGTCGAGCATGGCCGCATCGCCGCCCAGAACATGGCCGGCCGCCCGACACCGCACCGCGGTTCTCTCAACATGAACGTTCTCGACACCATGGGCTTGATCTCGTCGTCATTCGGCCTGTGGCAGGGCGCGCCGCTCGGCAAGACCGCGCGCCTCGTCGACGAGGACAATTTCAAATACCTCAAACTCGAGTTCGAGGGCGACCGGCTTGTCGGCGCCCAGTGCGTGGGCATGACCGACCATGTCGGCATGCTGCGCGGCCTGATCCAGACCGGATTCCATCTCGGCGAATGGCGCGACACGCTGCTCGAGGCTCCTGAGCGCCTGCGCGAGGCCTATATCGATGTGATGCAGTCGGCTCCAGGTTACGGCCCGACCGCCCCGCATCCCAACATTCCCATCGCCAAGGCCAGCTGAGGAGCCGGAGGCAAGGCCGTGACGACCACCGCCGCGACGATCCCCGTGACCTTGAAGCTCTACGCCTCGCTCGGCGTTTATCTGCCGGCCGGCCATGCCCGCAACGAGGCATCCGTCGAGGTGAACCAAGGCACCACGATCCAGCAGCTACTGGATGCCCACAACGTTCCGCGCGAGGCCTGCCATCTGGTCCTCTTGAACGGCATCTTCCAGCCGCCGGGGGCACGCGCTGGCGCTGTCCTCAAATCCGGTGATGCGGTCGCCGTCTGGCCGCCGGTCGCCGGCGGCTGATTGCCGCCCGCTCTGCTGTCGCTCCCCTGATTGTTCCGCCAACCCCACGCAGCCGCTCCTGCGCCCCGTCATTGGGTCCGCAAAATCGGTTCGCTGAGCCCTCGTTGAGCCTTTAAGCACGCCCGGTTTGCGATTCACCCCGCGCCTGTGGCACGCTCTGCTCCAAACAAGCCCGACACCGGAAAACGGCGGGGCGGTTATGGGAGGTGACAACGTGGATCCACAGCCGATGGCGGCAACCTGCGGAATACGATCTGCTGCAAGTGCCCAGGCGGGAACCAGCGCCGCCGTGTCCGAAATTGCCGCATCGCTCGGCCCTGGCCCCTTTCAGCACATCATCGTCATGTATTCGCCCGCCCACCACGCCAAACTGGTCGGTGAATTGTTCCGCAAGGCCTACCCGAGCGTTGAGGTTTCCGGCTGCTCGACCTCCGGCGAGATTACCCCTTCGGGCATGATGCAGGGCGGCATCGTCGCGCTCGCGTTTCCCGTCAAGGGGTTCCGCGTCGCCGCCGAAGTGATCGCCGATTTCGACCGTGCCGGCGTCGAGCAGGCCAGCGCGCTGTCGCGCAAGATGAAGCAGCGCTTCGCCAGCGGACATGCCCTGCGCGACCGTGTCTTTGCTCTGTTGCTCGTCGACGGATTGTCCAACGCGGAGGAAATGCTCATCGCCGCCGTCCATTGGGCGATGGACGATGTCCAGCTCATCGGCGGTTCTGCCGGCGACGACCTCGCCTTCCGCGAAACCTCCCTGATCCACAAGGGACGCATCATCCAGCATGCGGCCCTCCTGATCCTGGTCGAAAGCGATTATCCCTTCGAGGTGTTCAAGACGCAGAACTTCGAGCCCACCGGCACCAAACTGGTCGTCACTGCCGCCGACACCGAAAAGCGCATTGTTCATGAACTCAACGCCGAGCCGGCAGCACAGGAGTATGCCGCCGCCATCGGCCTTCTGCCGCACGACCTCGGACCCTTCAGTTTCGCATCCTACCCCCTCGTCGTGCGCGTCGGCGGCGACTACTATTGCCGCTCCATCCGCAACATGAACCCCGACGGCAGCCTGTCTTTCTTCTGTGCCATCGACGAGGGCTTGGTCTTCACCGTCGCCACGCCCCACGACATGGTTCAATCGACCCTCGCGACCCTTCAGCGCGTCGAACACAATCTCGGCCGCATCGATACCGTCCTGGGCTTCGATTGCATTCTGCGCCGGCTCGACGCCGAGAACCGCCAGATCCGCCATCAACTCGCCGACATCTATCGGCGCTATAACGTCGTCGGCTTCCACACCTACGGCGAACAGTTCAATGCCATGCACCTCAACCAGACCCTGACGGGTATCGCCTTTGGTGCGCCTGCGATGGAGGCCGGGGCGTGAGCGAGAACGAGCCGATTGCGGCGCCCCAGTCGCCCCCGGACCCCACCGACCTTGTCCGCCGCATCAACAAGCTCGAAAAGATCAACGCTGCCCTCATGAACCGCGTCGAGCGATCGCTCGACCAGCAGGCCAATGCCTATTCCATGTTCCAGACTGCCATCGGCCTGGAAAGCCAGGTGCGCATCCGCACCGAGGAACTCAAGTCCGCGCTGACCAACCTGGAAAGCGTCAACGACGAGCTGACCGCCGCGCGCGACGCCTCGGAGCGCGCCAACAGCGTCAAGACCCGATTCTTCACCGCTGTCAGCCACGACGTATTGCAGCCACTCCATGCCGCGCAGTTGTCCTTGTCGGCCCTGATCGAAAGCGCCCCCGACGAGGACCAGCGCCACCTCGCTATGCAGGTCGACCATGCACTCGCATCCATCGAGGACCTGCTGCGCACGATGCTCGACATCTCCAAGCTTGAAGCCGGCGTCATCCGTCCCAAGATCGGTCCGATTGCGCTCGAACCTCTGTTTCGCTCGCTCGTTCTCGACATGCGCCCGCTGGTCGATGCCAAGGGCCTGCGCATCACCTGCCGGTCCAACGATCTCTCGGTCATGTCCGATCCGCTGATGCTGCGCCGCATTCTCCAGAACCTGCTGGCCAACGCTCACCACTATACCCGCAAGGGTGGCGTCCTGCTCGCCGCCCGCCGGCGTGGCGACACCGTGCGCATGGAGATCTGGGATACCGGCCCGGGCATCCCGGAAGCCGAACGCGAACGCATATTCGAGGAATTCCAGCGCGGATCGACATCGATGGACACCAACCGCGGCGGCTTTGGCCTGGGTCTGTCCATCGTCTCACGCATGGCGCAGACACTCGAACATCCGCTCGACCTGTGCACGCGCCCCGACTGCGGCACGCGTTTTTCCATCAGCGCGCCACACACCGAGACACAGCCGGCCTCCGAGGATATACCGGCGTCCGCTCCCGCGGTTCACCGCGCGATCGGACTGGCCCGCACGCGTGTTCTCATCATCGACAACGACCCGCGCGTCGTCGAGGCGATGGTCAACCTGCTCTCGCGTTGGGATTGCGACGCCCTGACCGCACAAGATCTGGGCGACATCGACAGGATCATCGCACAAGGAGAGTTCCGCCCCGACATCCTTCTTGCCGACTATCATCTGGATTTCGGAGCCTTGGGAACCGATGCCGTCGACCGCATACGCGCCGCCTTCGACCCCGGACTGCCCGCCATCATCATCACCGCCGATCGCGCCGAGGAGATCGCCGCCCGCGCCCGCGAGCGTGGCTGCGAGGTGCTCCACAAACCGATCCGCCCCGCTGAGCTGCGCGCCCTGATGCAGCATCTTGTCAGCTGACACCGGACACCAACAAAAAAAGACTGCCCCGCCTGCATGCAGGAGGGGCAGTCCAAACGTCAGCGCCACAAACGACCCTCGAAGCCCTCACGCCAGGAGGCAACCGCTGACGGCCTTCCATGTATGGCCGGCGACCGGAGTCTATTCCAGACCCATAACCTGCATGACGGCGGGGCCCATGATGACCACGAACAGCACCGGCAGGAAGAACACGATCATCGGCACCGTCAGCTTGGGCGGCAGCGCAGCCGCCTTCTTCTCGGCCTCGGCAAAACGCATATCGCGGTTCTCCTTGGCCATGACGCGCAGCGCCTGACCAACCGGCGTACCGTAGCGCTCAGCCTGGATCAGTGCCGTGGCAACAGCCTTCACACCCGGAATACCGGTACGCTTGCCCAGGTTCTCAAAGGCGATGCGGCGATCCTGGAGATAGGACAGTTCCGCCGTCGTCAGAGAGAGCTCTTCGGCCAGCTCGATCGACTGGCTGCCCGCTTCTTTGGCGACGCGTGCGAACGCCGCCTCGACCGACATGCCCGACTGCACGCAGATGAGCAGCATATCGAGCGAGTCCGGGAATGCCTGCCGGATCGATTGCTGGCGCTTCTGCACGCGGTTCTCGAGGAACACGTTGGGCAGATAGAAGCCCGCGACACCGACGCCCAGCGAGATGAGCATCTTGATCGCCGGCGGATACTGGAAACCGGCGGCGAACAGATAGCCGAGCGACGCGAGGAACAGCATCGGCGGCAGCGCGACACGGAAGAACAGGTAGGTCACGAGATGCGCCTGGCTTCGCAGGCCGGCCATCTTCAGCTTGTTGCGCGCCTCGTCGTTGTCGAATCGCGATTTCAGGTCCAGCGCATCGACCACCTGCTGCATGTAGCCCTTCGGCGCCTGGCGCAGCTTGCCTTTGCCATCCTTGGCAGCCATTTCGGCAAGCCGCTGCGCGCGCATCTTGTCGCGCTCCACGGCCATGACCTTCATGCGCTGGCCGATCCGGTCGCGCTCCAGCAGCGGCAACGCAATCGTCAGCACGGTCGCAAACGCTGAAACTGCGGCCAGAAACGTCACCAGAAACTGGGGACGCATGATGAACTCGGCCAATTCCGTCATGAGAGCTACCTCGGTCAGTGCACCCGATCGAACCGGCGCCGCTTTTTGCGCGGCGCCGCACTCGTCAGAATTTGAAGTTGATCATCTTGCGCATCACCATGACGCCGCAGAACATCCAGAACGCTGAAACCAGAAGCATGAATTGTCCGTTCTTCGTCGTCCAAAGCAGCGAAATGTAGCTGGGCGACGTCAGATAGACGAGAATTGCAACGACGGGCGGCAGCGAGGCGAGCACGCCAGCCGAGGCCTTGGCCTCCGCCGACATCGCCTTGACCTTCATCTGCAGCCTGATGCGATCACGCAGCACGCCCGAGAGGTTGCCGAGCGCCTCAGAAAGGTTGCCGCCTGCTTTTTGCTGGATCGCCACGACGACCGCGAAGAACTTGACCTCCGGCAGCGGCACCCGCTGCATCAGGCGGTCGAGGCTCTCCGAAATCGGGATACCGACGCGCTGTTCCTCGACGACCTCGCGGAATTCCCCGGCAATCGGCTCCGGGCTCTCGCGGGCAATGATGCCGAGGCACTCGTTGAGCGGCAGACCCGACTTGATGCCGCGAACGATGACGTCGATCGAGTTGGCGAATTCCTTGAGGAATTTCGTCTGACGCACCTTGGTCGCCCGCGACACGTACCAGCGCGGCAGACCGAAGGCACCGACAAAGCCGATGATCGGCGCGGCGATCGGTGCCGTCGGGAACATGAACAGGGCAACGATCGTGCTGACGATTCCTGCAATCAAGCTGCTGATCCAGTAGCCCTTGATCGTCATGTTGAGACCAGCGCGCTGCAGCCTCAGTCTGAGATCGACCTTCTCGGCGTTCTTCTGCCGTGCTTCCAGGTCCTTGAGCGTATCGGCAACCGCCTTGCGGCGTGCGGACGCCTGCTCGACCGCACCGCGACGCTCGGTGGTGCGCGGCCCGCCCTGTGAGATCGACGAAATTCGCTTCTCGGTTTTCTTCGCCCCCGACGTATAGGGATTGACCAGCAAGAAGACGATGGCAGCAAATGCCACTGCCGCGAAGACGGCGAGCAGAATCTGCACAGGATCGAAATCACCCATTGCCTTCTCCCATCGGGTTGCCGTGTGCATCCAGTACTTCCGAAGCGGCCAGAGCCTCGGCAAGCCGGTTTTCTTCCTTGTAGTAGACAGCCCGATCCCAGAAGCGCGGCCGCGAGATGCCGGTCGAGCGATGCTGACCGATCAGCCTGCCGTTCGCGTCTTCGCCCGTGATGTCATAGACGATCAGGTTCTGCAGCGTCACGACCTCGTCTTCCATGCCCACCACCTCGGTGATGTGCGTGACCTTTCTCGAGCCATCACGCAGACGCGATGCCTGGAGGATAATGTCGATTGAGCCGACGATCATCTCGCGGATGGTCTTCACGGGAAGCTGGAAGCCGCCCATCATGATCATCGATTCAAGACGGCTGATGGCTTCGCGCGGGCTGTTGGAGTGCAGCGTGCCCATTGAACCGTCGTGGCCCGTGTTCATGGCCTGCAGAAGGTCGAACGCTTCCGGTCCGCGGACCTCGCCCACGATGATGCGTTCAGGACGCATACGCAGACAGTTCTTGACGAGATCGCGCATCGTGATTTCGCCCTCGCCTTCCAGGTTGGGCGGTCGCGTTTCCAGTCGAACCACATGCGGCTGCTGCAGCTGAAGCTCGGCGGAGTCTTCGCAGGTGATGACGCGCTCATCATGATCGATCGAGCCGGTCAGACAGTTGAGCAGGGTCGTCTTGCCCGAACCCGTACCACCCGAGATCAGCACGTTGCAGCGCACGCGGCCGATGATCTCCAGGATCGTCTTGGCCTGCGGCGTGATCGAGTTGAACTTGACCAGCTGCTCGAGCCGCAACCGGTCTTTCTTGAACTTACGAATGGTGAGCGCCGGGCCGTCGATGGCCAGCGGCGGAGCGATGACGTTGACACGGCTGCCGTCGGGAAGTCGCGCGTCGCAGATCGGGCTCGATTCGTCGACGCGGCGGCCGACCTGGCTGACGATACGCTGGCAGATGTTCATCAGCTGCGTGTTGTCGGAGAACCGGACACTGGTCTTCTGCACCTTGCCACCGACTTCGATGTAGGTCGTGTCGGCGCCGTTGACCATGATATCGGCGATGTCGTCACGTGCCAGCAGCGGTTCCAGCGGACCGTAACCAAGCACGTCGTTGCAGATGTCCTCGAGCAGTTCTTCCTGCTCGGCAATCGACATGACGACATTCTTGACCTGGATGATCTCGCTGACGATGTCGCGGATCTCTTCGCGCGCGGCCGCGTTGTCGAGCTTGGCCAGCTGCGTCAGGTCGATCGTGTCGATCAGCGCGTTGAAGACGGTCGTCTTGACGTCGTAGTACTCTTCCGAATGCCGCCGCTGCGACTCGCGCGCTTCCGGACGCGGCGCCTCGGCCTGCGCCTGCTGTTGCGCCGGCGCCTGGGCCCGCTGACGCGGATCCGGAGCCGGTGCCTGGTGTCCTGGCGCGGGCGCAGGCGCCTGGGGGTGTCCCTGGGCGCCATGCGGTTGACCATGCTGCGGTGGGGCCACCGGCACCGGCGGCGCGGTCGGTGCCTGTTGTTGCTGCTGCTGCGGCGCCCGCGGTTCCTGCGAAGGCTGATGCGAGATGCGCCGCGGAGCGTTACCGTCGGATGAACGCCTTCCAAACATGATATTTCGCTCCTTAGCGCTTCAGCTTCAGCTTCTCGAGCAACGGCGCAAGCGCAGACTTCTTCTCGACCCGAACTTCTTTTCGGTGCGCCAGCGCCAGCGCGATGTCGCGGAACTGCGGCGCGGCCTTCGCCTTCGCGTTGAGTTCTTCGATCATCTGGCCGTTGTTGGAGGCCTGCCCGAACGTCTCGCTGTCGAATTCGATCACCGCCGCGGCTTCGATACCCAGCGCCTGCTCGAATTCGCGCACCGAAATCTCAGGACGCTTCGGCAGGCCGACCATGTTGAGAACAAGATGAGGCGGGGCGTCGTTCTTGCGCGAACCCTTGAGCAGGTCGATGACGTTCTTGGCGTTGCGCAGGTTGGCAAGGTCGGGAGCCGCCGTGATCACGACCTCGTCGGACTGCAGCAGGATACGCTTCGACCACGACGTCCACAGATGCGGCAGGTCAACCACCACGTAGGGGACGTTCTGGCGCGCCACGTCGAGGACCATGTCGCAGGAGTCGGCTGAAAGGTCGTAGTCGCGATCGAGGACCACCGGCGCCGCGAAGATCGAAAGATGCTCCGAGCACTTGGTCAACAAGCGGTCGAGCAGCACTTCGTCCAGACGCTCCGGGCTTGCCAGCGCTTCCGCGATGCCCTGCACGGGATCCTGGTTGAAGTCGAGGCCAGTCGTACCGAACGCCAGATCGAGGTCCGCGATGATCACGTTGGCCGCGAGTGCCTCCGACAGCGTCCACGAAACGTTGTGGCAGATGGTCGAAGAGCCCACACCGCCCTTGGCGCCGATGAAGCTCATCACGTGCCCGACCGGATCGGCATCCGGATCGTTGTACAGGTTGGAGATGCCCTCCATGACCGCCAGCGGCGAGGTCGGCACGATCAGGTATTCGCTGACGCCGCGCTTGAGCAGCTCGCGGTAAAGGATCACGTCGTTGGTATGGCCGGCGACGATAACCTTCGTACCCGCATCGCAGCACTCCGCCAGCCGGTCCAACTCGCCGAGCACCTGGTTCCGCGGCAGCCGCGACTCCACGATGATCAGGTTCGGCGTCGGGCTCTCCTGGTAGTGCGCCACCGCAGCGCTGATCCCACCCATGTGGATGGAGACGTGCGCCTTGGTCAGCCTCCGGTCTTCAGCGGCCACCTGCAGGGTTTCCGCCATCTCCGGGGTTTCGCAGAAGCACTGGATCGAGATGCGCGGGATCGGACGAGCCCGCTCCGCGCCCTCCATGCCTGCGCCGGCCATCGGATCGTCCTGATAGTCGAACTCGGCGACGTCATGACCAGACATATGTGTCTCTCCTAGATACGAATTCTTTGCCTTCAAGCGATTGAGGGGAAGAGCGGCTTATTCGCCGCCGCCCTTCGTCGTCCTGACCCGCTCGTCGGTTGTCTTCTTCGAAGCGGTTGTCTCGCCCCGGATGTACTTGCCAAACACCACGTCGCGACGCTCGCTCGAGCGGTCCGTCATCGTCCGCGGGCCGAGCAGATCGGCAGGGTTGGCAACCTGCATCGCGAAGTTGCGCTGTGTTGCGCAGCCGAAATTGGCGTAAGGCACGTTGCCGGGATCATGCGCAAGGTTCGTCGGCCAGATGCCGCACTCGGGCGCCTCGGCGACGTAGCGCATATAGGACACACGCACCGGCGTCGGACCGTTCTCGGCCTGGTAGGGCTGCACCGAGACGGCAGCATCGCCATAGCCCAGGTCCGCCAGGATGGCGCGGACCTGATGCACCGCCTGCATAGCCGCAACCTCGTTGCGGCTGCCGCTCGGCGCCTCGATTACCATCCGGCTGTTGCCCGTGTCGCTGACCCGGTAGCGGGTCGCGAAGTCGAGCACGTCGGCGCGCTGTGCCGGCGACAACCCGTAAGAGCCGCGCGAAACATTGAGCGACAGCGTCGAGGGCTTCTGCGACACCAGGATCGGGTGCTGCTGTGAGGCATCCACCAGTGACCAGCCCGCAACCCGTGACCCGTCATCGCCGTGCTTGCAGGCTGCAAGCAGGACCGCAACGGAGCAGGCGCCGATCAGTTTGAATGTGCGTCCCATCGTTCCGGCTGCGGTGGGCTTGGTCATTTTAGACACGTCCTTCATGAGAATTCTCCACCACATCCGTTATTCAACGATGAAACCGTAGTCGCCCTTCAGATCGCCAACCGGGGCTTCGGTGCTCCGTCCGTAGATCCGATTGATGTGACCCAGGAAGTTGGCCTTCAGATCGGTCGCGTCAGCCAGTCCATCGATCGGCTTGGCAAGATTGCTGCGAGCCGTCGGCCGGACCAGGTAGGGCGTGACGATGACGACCAGTTCGGTCTCCTGCTTGATGAAGTCGCGGCTGCGGAACAGCGTGCCGAGAACCGGCAGGTCCTTGAGACCCGGGAACCCGTCGATGTTCTGGCGCACGTCGTTGGACAGCAGGCCTGCCATCGCCAGAGATCCGCCGGACGGCAGTTCCACGGTCGACTTCGCCGTACGCTTCTTCAGGGCCGGGATCGAGATGGACGACAGCGTCACCGCGCCGTTGTTGGTCAGCTCTGACACTTCGGTCTCGATCTTGAGGCTGATCCGGCCTTCAGACATCACGGTCGGCGTGAAGGCAACCGCGACACCGAACTCCTTGTAGGTCACCGACAGCGAACCCGTGCTGTCCACGACCGGGATCGGATACTCGCCACCGGCCAGGAACTTCGCCGTCTCGCCGGAGATCGCCGTCAGGTTCGGCTCGGCCAGCGTCCGGATGAGACCATCGCGCTCGAGCGCACGGATCGCATGGGCAATCTGCTGGTTGCCGTTGCTCCAGCCGCCCGACAGGCCGCTGTTGCCGTACGAGTTGTCCTGCGGGCCCTTGTTGTAAAGGCACATCTGGCCACCGCCGCCGCAAGCCTGCTTGTCGTCGATCTTGGTGTTCAGACCCAGGATCGGCAGCGTTCCAAGACCGGCCGCAGCCGTCAGCGGCAGCGCATTTTCGGTCAGCAGCGTCGTCGAGAAGCCGCCGGCGTTGATCGAAGCACCCAGGTTGATACCCATCTGCTTCATCAGCGAGCGCTGGATCTCGGCGACCACGACCCGCAGCATCACCTGCTCTTCACCTTCGACCTGCAGCAGGTTGATAACCGCTTCATCGGCCATGTCCTTGGCGAAGTTCTTGATCGCAGCGCCTTCCGCCGCCTGCGAGGTCTTCGTCTCGTACTCGACGGTGACGAACTGCTTGGCGATGTTGGATGCACGCATCGAGTCGGCGGGGTTGCGGACGCTGCCGGTGAGGATCACCGTCTGGTTCAGCATCTCCACCTTGATCCGCGAACCGGGGATGATCCGGTTGAGAAGGTCTTCAAGGCCGCCCGTCTCGCGCTCCACGTAGAGCTCGAAGGTGGCCAGCTGCTCGCCGTCCGCGCCGAAGAAGAAGGCGTTCGCCTCACCGATACGGCGCGCCAGCAGGAACACGCGGTTGGAACTGAGCACCACGGCATCCATGACCTGCGGGTTGGAAACCAGCACGTCGCGCACGTCGCGGGGAAACTCCACCAGCACCGACTTGCCCAGGCCAACACGCGTTGATCGCCGGATCGGAAAGGCCGCGTTCTCCGAGATCTTCAGGAGTGACTGGTGGGCATTTATCGTGCCGCGGTCTTCATTGTAGTCGCCAGCTTGTGCGGCGGGACCCGACATGATCCCGGCGACGAACACGGCAACCCCAGCGATAGCCGCCAGCGTGGCTCCGAAAGCCTTCTTCGTTTTCATCAACATCGATTTATCGCCTTCCGACGAGCTACGTTAAGGTCTACTCAGTTCACGCCGTACGCACGCGAACGGGTGCCGTAACGCAAGATACGGATGGCATTGCCGCGTTCTGCATTGATATCTGTACCCTCGGAAGGTCCGCCGCCTTCCTTGAGGTCGGCAACGCTCCTGAGCGAGAGCGTCACGTCACCCATCTGGTTGCCAAGCGCGAGCAATTCGGCTTGGCGCGGAGTGAGTTCCAAAGTGGCGGTGGTACCGTCCGCCGACTTCTTGCCTTCCTTCGTTTCGATCTGCTGACCGATGGCGAGGACGCGCACATTCGTAAAGAGTGTGTCGCTGACGAAGCTTTCCTGACCACCCTTGCCGCGCACGCGGCGGATCAGGATCACGTCAACATGATCGTTTGGCAGGATCAGGCGGCCGACCGCCTTTTCTTCATCGCGAATCTTGGTCGAGATCGCACGCATGCCCGCCGGCAGGATTGCCGCCAGCACACCGCCGCTGCCCGGCTCGATCAGCTTGTGACGCGTGATCGGCTCGCCCGCGAGGAACGGGGCTCGGGCAATGCGTCCGGCCAGATCACGTTGCGCACGAAGTCCGCGCGCCTTTGTAATGAAGCTCGGCGTCACTGCGTCGACCGGCCAGGTCTGCCAGCGGAAGTGGCCCTCGCTGACCACTTCACCAAGAGGGATGTCGGAACGCGCAACAAGCACTTCCGTGGTATTGAGCGCTTTTTGAACTTCCTTTGGCTGGGGCGGTGGCTTGTTGACCATCCCCTTCATAAGGACAAACGCTGCAATACCGGCCACACCGGCAATGCCAATACCGATCAACTGAGATTTTTTCATCGCGAAACGGTCCTCTAAAACCCGAAGGCTCGAACCCAAGGTTCCGCTTAATGTGCGCGACAAATGTCAATGTGAAGTTAATCGCTGTACCGATTGGAGACGGGCGCACGCCAGCCTCGCTCAACGCCGGATTTTCGGCGCAAGGAATGTCGCTTAGAACGCGAGCCCATGGAAAAAGGCTGTCTGCGGGTAGATCCACAGCGCTGCCGCGGCGATCGCCAGGCCATACGGCATGCCTGATTCGCGCGCCTGCAAGCGCAGCACCCAGCGTGGCGCACTGACCGAACCTTCCGGGAAATATTTGCGAGCATAAAGGAACACGAGCGACAGCACCGCGCCGGCGATCGAAACGCCCATGATGTAGGGAAGCAGCTGGTCGAAGCCGATCCACAACGAGGACGCTGCAAGCAGCTTTGCGTCGCCGCCGCCGAACACGCCCATCGCGAACAGCGCGAAGCAGACCAGCAGTACGACCCCGCCCGTCGCCACATGGGAGAACACCTGCTGCATCGACAACCCGGCGAAATAAGCCGCGACGAAGAAGGCGCCGACCAGCACCAGCGAAATCCTGTTCGGAATCGTCATCGTCAGCATGTCCATCGCAGCCGCAAACGCCATTGCGGCAGGAAACAACAGGAGGAGCGACTGATCGATCATGACTGGACTACTCTACGCGCAGGATTGAGCCGACAGCTTTCGGCCAGAAAAGCACAGCACCGTAAATTGTAGGTAAAAGCGCCGTCACGAGACTCTAGAGCGCCGCGAGGATGAAATTGAACGTCCCGACCAGCGCAACGCCCATCAACTGCAAGGTCGCGATGATCGCGATCCCGATGAAGGTCGCGATCAGGCCGTACTCGATGACCGTGGCTCCGCTGTCGTCCACCAAAAACCGCTTCAACACAGCTTTCACAGCAAACCTCGCACATACGTTGAAATAACTTCGCAAATACTAGAGGCAAATCGTATCGCCAAGATAAACGACACCCCTCCAGCAGCCAGAAATCTTCGTTTCGTTAGTGGATCGTAACGGCCAGCCCTCGCACCCCGCGGGTCCTCGCCTGCACTTCGGCTGAACGCAAAACGGCGAAGCCGCAAGGCTCCGCCGTATCGCTGGACGAACTGCGCTCTTGAATTAGGCGCCGTTGACCGCCGTCAGAATCGCGTTGTAGGTCGCATCCAGCGAGCCGCCGAGCAGCTGAAGCGTAGCGATGATGGCAACCGACAGAAGCGCGGCGATCAGGCCGTACTCGATCGCAGTGGCACCCGACTCGTCTTTGACGAAACGCGAGAAAATCGACATGTGAACTCTCCAGTGTAAGTTTGCGACTTCAAGTCCGACAACGGCTCACACCGAGTGTCCAACTGCTGATAAGCCTACGCGCGAAATAATAATTTTGAGTGAAGAAACAAACGCTTAAACCGCTCCCGTGAAACCATTTTTTTGCCGTGACAGCTGGCCAAAGCAAAACGGCGGAGCCGTGGGGCTCCGCCGCTTCGTTCGAAAAACTGCGCGCTTGAATTAGGCGCCGTTGATCGCCGTCAGGATCGCGTTGTAGGTCGCGTCGAGCGAGCCGCCCAGAAGCTGGAGCGTGGCGATGATGGCAACCGACAGAAGCGCGGCGATCAGGCCGTACTCGATAGCGGTGGCGCCGGACTCATCCTTGACGAAGCGAGCGAAAACGTTCTTCATGACTACTCTCCCAAAGAGCAAGTTTACTACTGCTGACCAGTTCGACGTCGGCTCGAGCCGTTTGTCTGAACTGAAGGCAGACTACACCCGCCCCCTTAAGAAGGTATGAAGAACTAAAGCATTGCAGAAAAAATTGCAAGCAAACATAGGTAACAAACAAATAACGAATTCGAATAAACAGTATTATACTTGTATTATTCAAGAATAACTCGCGCCGTCACTGGCGAATTGCACGACGGAGATGTGAGAATCCCGGCTCAACGTCCTTAATCAATGCTTACAATGAAGAAATCCCGGACAA